>NZ_LZPJ01000082.1:0-22771 GCF_001729365.1 Acinetobacter sp. YK3 | reverse complement strand
TCTTTATTAAATAAATTAGGTCAATTTATAAACACTGGACAGAAAGACTTGTCTATTTTTTTCTCTTTAGATAAACTTTATGTTATAAAAATGTTTAAGAAAGTAATATTATGTTAAAAATTAAATTTGTTGTTTTGGCAATGCTTCCATTGATGCTCAGCGCATGTGGAGGTGGTGGGTCTTCATCTAGTAATGACTCAAACTCTAATAGTAATAACTCTAACGAAGTCAAGGCTGAGCTTTTTCCGAACGGGGAAGCTAAATTATTTAGATATTCAGTTGATATTAATTATGAACAAGAAAAGTTCGACTTTGATAAATCAGAGTGGAATATTGAGAAGGGGATTCTGCTTGAGAAAACAAAAAATCCTATCTTTTTTAATCACTACGTAACTGAAACCAATGGTTTATACGTTCCCGAAACGGAACAAAGCTATCGTGCAGATCGAGGCATTCGCGATAGTTTTATTCATTCAATGACTTCAACGACTTGGGTAACTTCACCTTATAACCAAGCTGGTTTTAACGATTTGAAATTTACTCGGAAGATGAAGGAAATTGATCTGCAGGGGGTAAGAATCGTTGATCAGTTTGCTCCAGCACTGATCTCTATGTACGAGTTTGAAGTGAATAATGGAGGCTCGCCTGATATGGGTGCAGTATCCAGCCAATTGGTGAAGATCTCTGATAAATTTCCAAAAGGGGCAAAGTGCATACAGACACAAGCATTTAGCTCTAATCAATTTTTCTTCGAATTTGAACCGAATACTTCTTTTGAAGTTCTGGATGCTAAAGTCTTACAGGACTGGGCTGATAAAGTATTTGAGGCTGGCTATACTAAGCAAACAGTACCAGATGTCGAGGTATGGGGAAAAATTAAAATAGGTTCACTCTTAGAGCATAATGATGATCCATCAGCGCCTGAATATTATCAGTTCGCGCTTGAATATCAGGGTAAGGTCTACCACACATATCCGCAAAAACCAGAATGGAATACCGATGAGTTCGTAGAAGACTTGAAAAAACAATTTAGGGGCACAGAGTGGTTTAAAAGTGTCGTTGTTCCTTTAGGTAAAGCAAAAGAAGATCAGTTCATGGCATCAGTAGACGCAAAAATGCGTAGCCAATGTGACTATTACAATGCAGAAGCAGCAAAATCGATGGATAACGTTCTAAGTAAAGTCAAAAAATAAGTTCTATTTAGACAGGTATGTGGAGCACCCGTATACCTGTCGATCTATTTAAATTATGCAATTCTTGTTTGAATCAATAAATACGGTGTTAAAATAGCGCTGATTTTTTTAAAGCTAAAGCAATAGTCTATGATTAAGTGGATCATATTAGCGATTTTTATCATTTCTGCGTTGTATATTCAGCGCCGTGGGAAAGTGAAGCATTCGTTTTATCGTCAATTTTTTGACCATTCGACGATTCTCGCGCCCATTAACTTTTTGATGTACATGTTTTCCAAAGTGCCGAATCAGCCGTATATCGACACACAGCATTTCAAGGACTTAAAAATTCTTGATGAAAACTGGGAAATGATTCGTGATGAAGCAAGAGCCTTGTATGACAAAGGTGGGATTAAAGCATCAAGTACTTATGATGACTTGGGGTTTAACTCATTCTTTAAAACAGGCTGGAAACGTTTCTATTTGAAATGGTATGACTCTGCACATCCATCAGCAGCTGAGCTTTGCCCAAAAACAACGGCTTTATTAAAAACATTACCAACTATTAAAGCTGCAATGTTTACTGAGCTTGCACCAGATAGTCGTTTGGTTCGCCATCGTGACCCTTATGCAGGTTCATTACGTTACCATTTGGGCTTAATCACACCGAATGATGACCGTTGCTTTATTGATGTAGATGGTGAGCGTTATTCTTGGCGTGATGGTGAAAGTGTCGTGTTTGACGAAACTTATATTCACTATGCTGAAAACACTACGGATCAAAACCGTATCATTTTCTTTGCTGATGTTGAACGTCCATTAAAAACACGTTTTATGGAAAAGTTTAATCACTGGTTTGGTAAAAAAGTAATGACGGCGGCGAGTTCACCAAATGAAGCGGGTGACCAGACAGGTGGTTTAAATAAGGCATTTGGTTATATTTACCAGATCCGTATTAAAGCCAAAGCCTTGAAAAAGTCGAATCGCTCACTGTACTACTTCCTGAAGTGGTTCATTATGCTTGGTTTGTTCTTCCTTATTTTTATTCGTCCTTATGTATTTTAATTTTGAATTAGATTAACGCCCGTAAGGGCGTTTTTTTATGGGAGATTGCGATAAGATATTTGAATTCATCAACATCATTTGGAAGCCCATATGCAAGTATTCCGTTCCAAAATTGACTGGTGGTTTTGGGGGGTGGTCATCGCAACCACAGGTTTATTGCTCCAGTTTTTGTGGACCATGTATATCAAGGGAACGATGCAGCAATATCCTGAACATGCGCTACTTTATTTTTTAACCATTGCATTGTTATGGTGGCCAATTCTAAATACACGCTATATCGTGACAGAACAGCACTTAATGATTCATTCAATGTTATTTAAGTGGCAGATCAATCAGTCAGACATTACCAAAATCTCGGAAAGTCATAACCTCATTTCATCTCCTGCTTTATCTTTAGACCGTTTACGCATTGATTATCATAAAAATGGTGTGGCAAGTCATATTTTGATTTCACCTAAAGATAAAGATGTTTTCTGCAAGGCACTTAATAAAACATGTTCAACTTCTAGATAAGCGTTGTACTTACAGGATATTCACATTTAAAACTTGAAAAAATCTTCCTAAGCATCACATCATGTGGTGTAAATAGAGAGAATAGGCATGCCGTGAACCCAAACGCTCGAGAACATATTGAAAAAATATTGGCGCATATGACCCAGTTACCTGGCGTTTATAAAATGCTAGGTAAGGATGGTGAACTACTGTATGTGGGCAAAGCCAAAAAACTGAAAAATCGTGTCTCGAGCTATTTTGTAAAAAACATTGATCATCCTAAAACGCAGGCCTTGGTGGCGCGTATTTATGATATTGAATCGCTGGTCGTTCGCTCTGAAACGGAAGCCTTATTACTCGAACAAAACCTGATTAAACTGCATCGCCCGCCCTACAATATTATGTTGCGGGATGATAAGTCTTACGTCTATATCTTTGTTTCTGCGGATAAACCTTATCCACGGATCGCCAGTGGGCGGGGGAAAGGCAAGCATCAGATTGGTAAGTTCTTTGGGCCTTATCCCAGTGCCTATAGTGCCAGAGATACCTTACTGGTTTTACAAAAATTATTTAATGTGCGTCAGTGTGAAAACAGCTATTTTTCACAGCGAAAACGCCCATGTCTGCAATATCAGATTAAACGCTGTACTGCGCCGTGTGTGGGCTTGATTAGCCCTGAAGATTATAAAGAAGATGTCGATAACTCGATTCGTTTTCTGCAAGGTGATACCAAAGAGCTGAATCAGGAGCTGATCGGAAAAATGGAGCAGGCGGCAGAGGCACTGGAATTTGAGAAAGCTGTGTTCTACCGTGATCGTCTAGGTTTATTGCGTGAAGTTCAGGCTCAGCAAGCGGTGTTTAAAATTAAGGGTGAGGCCGATATTCTGGCGATTGCTTATCAGGCTGGTGTGACCTGTGTGCAGATCATGCATGTCCGTAATGGGCGTATGCTGGGTGGAAAAAGTTATTTTCCAGATATGTTGGGTGATGATTTGGGGCAGATGCTCAGTGATTTTATGGCGAACTTTTATTTTCAGGTGGCAGATGAAGTGCCGTCTGAATTGATTGTGAATATCGACATTCCTGACAAGGCACAATTGGAAGAGGCCTTGCAGCAAACATTTAATAAAAAGGTCCAGATCAAGCATAAAGTGCGTGAAACTCGGGCGGAATGGCTTGAGCTGGCGCAAATGAATGTGCAACATGCGATTAAAGGCAAGTTGAGTAATCATCTGGAACTGAATGAGCGTTTTCATCAGTTAGAGCAGGTGGTCGGACGCCCAATCGATCGTATTGAGTGTTTTGATATTAGTCATACCATGGGTGAAGCACCGATTGCTTCGTGTGTGGTATTCGATCAGGGTGGCGCAAGAAAACGCGATTATCGTCAGTTTGCCATTCAGGATATTACTGGTGGGGACGATTATGCTGCAATGCGCCAAGCTCTGACCCGACGTTATAAGAAGAATATGCTGCCAGACCTGTTGTTAATTGATGGCGGTAAAGGGCAGTTGCATATGGCGATGGACGTGATGCAGGAATTGCAACTCGATGCTTTTATGATTGGTGTTTCTAAAGGTGAAGGGCGTAAGCCGGGGCTGGAAACGCTACATTTTACCGATGGCACCAAGATTCAATTGCCAGAAGATCATAAAGCATTGCATCTGATTCAACAGGTTCGCGATGAAGCCCATCGTTTTGCGATCACCAAACATCGGGCTAAGCGCGATAAACGTCGTAGTAGTTCAGTATTGGAAGCGATTCCCGGTTTAGGACCAAAACGTAGACGTGATTTGCTCACCCATTTTGGTGGTATCCAAGGGGTCTTAAAAGCTTCTGAAAAAGAGTTAATGCTGGTTCCAGGTTTAGGCGAAGTGATGGCGCGAACAATTTATAAAATTCTGCATGAATAAAAGGTTCAATTGACTCAATCGTCCTGATGAGGTTGTATCAATGATCATTCACAAATCGCTAAAAACATTCAAAGATAGGATGTTTGGATCATGAAGGAAAAATGATGTCATTGCTTCCGCTCTATCAGCAGGTTGAACAACAAGAATGGATTGATATCCCGTCAGGCTGGCTGCAAGGCCGCACGGTGTTTGGCGGTTTGGTCGCAGGTATTCTGATCCAGAAAGCTTTATCGGTCGTACAAGATGCGGCAAAGCAACTGCTCAGCTGTAATATCACGTTTGTGGGGCCTGTACAGCAAGGACAAGCAAAAATTACTGCGGAAGTCTTACGCGAAGGTAAGTCCGTGACTACGCTGGAAGTGAGGTTGTGGCAAGATGAAGCAGTGCAAAGTATCTTGATTGCCAGCTTTGGTTCGCCACGCGAGTCCCGAATTCATGTCGAAAATCTGCCACAAGTACCTGATTATCCTACGCCTGAGCAACTCGATAAAACGTTTTATATTGAAGGACTCATGCCTGAATGTTTACAGCATTTCGAATTGTGCTGGGCTGAAGGCAGTTATCCAATGGCAGGCAGTAAAGTGCCAGATTTTGGTGGATGGAGTCGTTTCTCACCAGATTTGCATCAGAACCGTGCGATGCAACTCCCTGATCTGTTTGCATTAATGGATGTATGGCCACCCGGTGTATTACCGATGTTCAAGACACCTGCACCCGCAAGTTCATTGACCTGGCAGATTACTTATTTGCAGCCTGTGGCGGAGCAGATGCAAGACTGGTTTAAATATAAAGTTGTGACAGAGTACGCAGAACATGGTTATTCCACCGAATATGCATATCTCTGGAATCGTGAAAACCGTTTAATTGCGGTGCTTAGACAAACAGTTGCGGTTTTTGCCTAGTCGACACTGCGGTGCATTTCGTATAAAGTTGCCTACACATGAATACAATCTCAGCACATCCTTTGTGCAAACTGCATTTGATGCGAACAACATGGCGGTGTTTATGAGCACAGGGCAAATCCTGAACATTCCTAATATCTTAACCTTGGCACGTATTGCCCTGATTCCCGTGTTTTTGGTGATTGCCTATTGGCCACCAGCAATTGGGATTGCTGAGCATCATGGGGGAATGATGCGCCATATGGTACTGACTGCGATTTTTGTTTTGGCAGCGGTGACCGACTGGTTTGATGGTTATTTAGCACGAACCCTGAATCAGACTTCTGCTTTTGGGCGCTTTCTGGATCCAGTGGCAGATAAGTTAATGGTTGCAGCGGCTTTGATCGTTCTGGTGCAATGGCAACCGACCATTTCTATGGCGTTTGCTGCGATTGTGATTATTTCCCGTGAGATTACCGTTTCCGCCTTGCGTGAATGGATGGCGGAACTCGGTGCGCGTACCAGTGTTGCGGTTTCAACAGTCGGAAAATATAAAACAGCCTTTCAAATGATCGCGATCAGTGTCTTTCTGCTGAACTGGAAACCTTTAGAAATCTGGGCCTATGCCTTACTTTATGCTGCGGTCATTTTAACATTATGGTCGATGTTTATTTATATGAAAGCAGCTTGGCCATATTTAAAACAGCCTTAAGCATGATTTGAATACGAAAAGCCTTCTATTGAGAGGGCTTTTTTTATGGGATGAAAAATTTAAGGCAAGAAAAAAGCCCATAACAACGATGAGCTTAGTTCTCTGAGGAAAGTCATGCTCTTTGGGAGAGTATGCTGAAGAACATAATCATAATATGAGAATTTGTTGGTATTTACAACAGTGAAAAATGTAAATGTTTTTTAATATTCTCAAATTTGACTATTCTGGTTTTCAGAAAGCGTGACGAACTTATGTTCGATTTGAGAAGCATTGGTTTGTAAAATTTCGATGAGCTTTTGAATATTCAGGAAATCAAAGCGGTTCTTTGAGGCAACCAATGTCAAGGCGATAGGGGCTTCTTTGTTTGAGAAGCGAATCGGCACTGAAAGACCGCATACCATCGGGTCAATCTCACCTTGTGATAAATAGAAGCCCTGTTTCTTTATTTTTCGCATCTGTTGCATAAATTCATCTGCATTATTGGCAAAACCCACCTGCGCCAGTTCCTGCGTGAACTGTTGATAGTACGCCTGAATCCGTTGTTTGGTTAAATGCGCAATCACAATCTTCGGGGACGCACCGACATAAACAGGGCGTGGGCAGCCTCGACCATAGGAAATCAGTTCAGCTTCCTTGAAGGTTTCATGATGCAGATCGATACAGTAATCATGATTTAAATAGGTGAGTAAACAGCACAACTCGGTACGTTCTACGATATCGCGCATAAACGGAATACTGATCTGAATCAGTGGATCAGTACTATGCGAAATATAGTCAAGAACTGCGATTTTAGAACCAAGCGTGTAGTCACCTGATGTGCCACTAATCCGCTTAAGGATATCGGCAGAAACCAGTTCTTTTAAATAACGATAGGCAGTTGGTTTGGAGAGACCAAGCTCATCACAAATATTATCGACATTGATAATCGGACGTGAAACTGAAAATAAATCCAGCACGGTGAGAATTTTACCAAAACTCGAAATTGCCATGATGCGTTGTCTACTCCTTACAAAATAACGTGAAAACCGAACTTTTATTGCTTTATAACAGAAAAGGCTTAAGTGGTGTATGGGATTTTAAATTTGCTCTTCTTCTGTGAAGAAATAGAGTCTGATGCTGAGAAAATGATGAAATATTAACGTCATTATTTTAGATTAAAATTAAAAATTATCAAATAGTGATAATTTATGTTGACTAATTCGCTTTGTTTTGAAAAAATTAGCACCACAATGTCTTATTTGGATAATTATTTTTAGGGAAATCTCACTAAAAATACCAAGCACAAGCATTGTATATCACTCCCAATATCCAGTTTTATTCCTATCGATTGCCCTGATTTGAATTCTTCAGATCAGTCTGGACGAGTCGTCACATTTTTATGGATGTGATGAGGATCAAGCTGACCCTAAATTGAGACATGTTCATGCTATTTAAACAGTTGTTGGCTTTTAGACCAAGTCGACTCGACATCATCTTTGCGTGCAAAACATTTGTAGCGGGTATGCTGGCATTGTTTATCTCGTTTGAACTGGACCTGATTAACCCGATGTGGTCGATCGGTACTGTCCTGATCATTGCCAATCCTTATTCAGGTATGGTGTCTTCTAAATGTGTGTATCGTTTAGTGGGAACTGTTGCGGGTGCAATTATTGCGTTACTGCTCACACCGCATTTTATTAATACGCCGTGGCTTTTTACCATTATCCTGTCTTTATGGGTGGGTTTTGCCTTGTATGTGTCGCTACTTGACCGTACGCCACGTAGTTATGTGTTCATGCTGGCGGGTTATTCCACCGCAATGATTGTGTATAACGCAATTACCTATATCGATACCTACAATATGTTTGATATCGCTTTGGCGCGGGTGCTGGAAATTTCGATTGGGGTAGTGGCGACCGCAGTTGTTTCTGCAACATTTTTCCCTGTTCATGTCGGGGCCATGATCAAGCAGCGTGTCAATAAGACCCTGAATGATCTGGAAAATACCTTTGAGCGCTTGATTACGGTTCAGAAAGAGCCAGAAAATTACACGCAGGTGCTTTCGGTAATTACCCGCGATGCATCAGATATTCATGCGCTGGCTGTGCATTTGGCTTATGAAAAAGGTGAGTTAAATGGCATGACCAAACCGTTACAGGAAATGCTGCATCAGGTTTCATTGGTGGTGGCAAATCTGGTGGCTTTGTCTCAACGGGTGAAACAGCTCGGGCAAATGCAAGTGACCAATCTGACCCCACATTTAGATCGAATTCGTCAGGATACCTTGACCTTTCTAAAACAGGAACGGGTTTTAAGCCCAGCAGATTTACAAGCTTTGCCTGATCGTTTTGAAGAAGATTTTGCTGAGCTGATTTCGATTGCAACTCCTGAACAGCAAATTGTGCTGGCTGCACTGAAAATGGATGTTCGTCATTTTATTGCCAATATTCTGGCGGTAAAACTGATCTGGCAACAGATTCAGCAAGGTAAAAAAGACATTCCTGCTGAAATTACGTCGATTACCACGAAATATCCGAGTTTGCACCGAGATCATGGTATTGCGATTCGTGGCGGAATTAGTGCTGTACTGATCACTTTTATTGTTACAGGTGCATGGATTTTGTCGGGCTGGAAAGCGGGCTTCATGATGGCGCAAATGGGCGCAATCACCGCCTGTATTTTGACAGCGCTGGATAATCCTGTGCCTGTGCTACGCATTTTCATCTGGGGCAGTATTGTTTCGGCAGGACTGGTATTTTTATACGCCTTTGGTATCTTCCCGCATGTCACTCACTTCTGGCAATTGGCATTGGTATTGTTCCCTGTATTTCTGGTGGCAGTGACCATGATGGCGAATCAGATGTTGATGCCAATTGGTATGGTATTGGGCATTAACACCATGATGGGTTTGAATCTGCATAACCAATACACCATGGATGCCGTGTCTTATCTGGACAGTTCATTTGCAATGGTGTTGGGTGTAATGGTCTCCCTGATTGTGATTGATCTAGTACGTGCCGTTTCTCCAGATACCAGTGCGACCCGAATTTTAGCTTTGCATTATCAAGCGATGCGACAGGCATTACATCTGTCTTATGGCAGTGACTTCAAAATTCATTTACGCAGTATGTTAGATCGTGTCGGCGTGTTGAATACCAAGATGGTACAAAATCCAGAAATTAAAACGGCAATTCAAAATGCGCTGGTTGAAAGTAGCTCGATTGTTGATCTGGTGCGTTTGCAAGAAATTAGCCAAAAATTGCCGCAAATGGTAGAGCTACAACAAGAAGTGAATGCGTTGCAACAGCAACTTACAGCGTATTTTCAGGCACAAGAGAAACAGCTCTCAATTCATCATTTCCCAGCAGAAATTGTGGAGCAAATAGCGCGTTTGCAGCGTATTGCACCGCAGATTGAAGATGCTCAATTACGTCAACGACTCTTGATTTCGCTCAATAATATTTGCGAAAGCATTGGTCATATTTCCACAGAACAGCGCTATTCAGACATGTATGGCTTAGGTGTATCTCATGGGTGAACTTAATCTTTATGGCATTTATATTCCCATTCTTTTGGTACAGGCCATTATTGCCTATGTCTTGTTTAAGCTCGCTAGCCCATTACTGGATCGCCTGATCAGTAAAGGCTGGATTGCACTCCCGAGTATTTTTAATTTGTGCTTTTACTTAGGGCTCATGCTACTGGTGCACTGGTTGTTCGTGTGGTTATGGGCTTAAGGGTTTTGAATAAAGTGTCTATGAAATTTAATGATTTAAAGATAAATGGTAAAGGTAATGAACATGAATGCATTTGATGTGAGAAAAGTCATACGTCCAATTGTATTGCTATTGGCTGTGCTGGTTGCAGTGTATACGATTGTGCATTTATGGAATTACTACAATGCTGCACCGTGGACGCGTGATGGCCGTATTCGTGGTGATGTGATTCAGGTCGCTTCAGATGTGAATGGCTTGGTCACTGAGGTGCTGGTGCAAGACAACCAGACCGTGAAAAAAGGGCAGGTGCTGTTTAAAATCGATGTCGCACGTCAGGCACTGGATGTGGAACAGACCAAATCAGATTTAGCCAAAGCCAAAGCAGGTCTGGCACAAGCGCATGCCACGCTGGCAGGTGCTAAAGCCAGCCTAGTAAAAACTGAAGCAAACAAAAAATTAGCTGATAAAAATGCGGCTCGCTATGCCAGCTTAATGGATGGTGCGATTTCGAAGCAGGAGCAGGATCAGGTCTTTGCTGTGCGTGATCAAGCTGTCGCAGAGAAAGAGCAATTGACTGCCAATATTGAACAAGCCAATGCTGCTATTCTACAACAACAGGCTTTGATTGAGGTTGCAAACAGCGCGCTGCATTTGGCGCAATTAAATCTGCATCGTTCAGAAGTGGTTGCACCTGCGGATGGAACATTATCGAACTTTGATTTACGTGTGGGTAACTACGTCAAGGTTGGGCAAGCCGTGGCTGCACTTTTAGACCGACAACAGCTTTATGTAGTAGGTTATTTTGAAGAAACCAAACTCAATCGTATTCATGTGGGGGATGCTGCAACCGTACAGTTGATGGGTGATCGTCAACAGATTCGTGGTCATGTGCAGGGGATTGCATCAGGGATTGAAGACCGTGAGCGCTCTGGCAGTTCAAACTTATTGGCGAATGTGAACCCAACCTTTAGCTGGGTGCGTCTGGCACAGCGTGTACCAGTAAAAATCGTACTGGATGAGCAACCGCATAATCCACTGGCCTTTGTTTCTGGACGTACTGCGACAGTGAGAATTATTGAAAAATAATCAATGCGGTTTCCAAGTGGTCTAATTCATTCAAGAATGAGACAACAAAAAGCGGCATGGAACGCCGCTAAATGATAAAAAGTTATAGATTTCTTTAAGGTGTAATCCCAGCAGGATCGCGATACCAGCTTTGAATTAATAATGCAGCAGCAAAACTATCAGCCGATAAACGCTTGGCTTGACCTTTGCTCTGATAGGATTCAAGTTCTTCTCTTGCTTCGCGTGTGGTCAGACGCTCATCCACCATCCACGTTTCAATATTGGTTTGATGACGTAAACGACGGGCAAATTTCCGTGCACGAGCTGACAATTCAGATTCACTATCATCCATATTCAGCGGTAAACCCACTAAAAATAAGGTCGGTTGCCATTCTTTGACGATCTTTAATAACTTATCCCAGTCTGGAATACCGTCTTTCATGGCAAATAATGGCAGGGGATTGCTACTTTCGATACTGGATTGACCAATTGCCATCCCCATTTTCTGTGTACCAAAATCAAAAGCCATAATGGATTGAGCTGTTTGCATATCAGGCATGACCAATCTCGGAAGCAAACCAGGTGCGATCTACACCAATTTTCTTATAGGCCGCGTCCCAACGATCGCCATAAGGCAGATTGAAAATCAAATCCATATCCGACTCACAGATCAGCCAGTCGCCGCGGGTAATTTCATCTTCAAGCTGGTTTTTGCTCCAGCTGGCATAGCCCAAGGCGATTTGATAGCGACCCACACCTTCGTTATGCGCAATCGCATCCAGAATATCTTTACTGGTGGTGATACAGACATTTTCGCCCACAGCAATAGATGAATGCCAAGTTGGTTGGCCTGTATGTAACACAAATCCTGCTTCTGGACGTAATGGCCCGCCTTGCAATACGGCATGCGGATGCACATTATCGGCATCAATTTCTAAATCATTGAGTAATTCTTTGATCTGTAATTCAGAAGGACGATTGATGATAATGCCCTGAGCGCCGTCTTCATCATGGCGAGCGACATAAATGACTGTATTGGCAAAGAAGTCATCGGCCATGTCTGGTGGGGCGATTAGACAACGGTGAGTTAGATATTGTTTCGTCACCTAGGCGGTTCTCCCTCAATGTATTGTGCTGATCTATCTATATAGGTTCTTTTTATCAACATACAAGAGTTGATCGGATTTCGCCAATTATTTTCTAATATTTTGTGCCGTTACTTAGGCAGACTGAAATTTAAGCTGACGTAACTGTCTTGCATGCTGCAAAGTGGTCTCACTAATTTCGACCCCGCCAGACATACGTGCCAGTTCTAAAATACGTTGCTCTTCACCCAGTTCGATAATGGTACTACTTGCCGGATCTGTCTGTTGTTTCTTCACCAGCAGATGCTGGTCAGACTGTGCAGCAACCTGAGCCTGATGGGTGATACATAACAATTGAACATGTTGTGCCAGATCAGCCAGTAAGCGACCAACAACTTCTGCGGTACCACCACTAATCCCCACATCGATCTCATCAAATACCAGTACTTCAGCATCTGTCTTTTCCGCATTCATGACTTGCATGACGAGGGCAATACGTGAAAGTTCACCCCCTGATGCAACACGTGCCAGCGGTTGAGGAGGAATCCCTTTATTGGCGGTAAATAGCAGTTGAATGAAGCTTAGGCCTTCTGCATTGGCAGGTTCTAAGGGTTCAAACTTAAATTCAAAATGCGCTTCAGGTAATGCTAATGGCTTGACCTGTTCCGTGAGTTGCTTCGCTAACGGAATTGCTGCTGCACGACGAATCTCATCTAAATGTTGTGCTTTCTGCATAAACGCCTGATACGAAACTTCGACTTGCTCTGCCAAAGTTTCTGGATCTTCCAGTTGATGCAACTGTTCTAATTCTTGCTGCCAGCTTTCATATTCTTGTTTGAGTAATTCGGGTTGAGTGCGATGCTTGCGGGCCAAGCGATGGAATACTTCCAAGGTTGCATTCAGTTGTTCCATACGCTCTGGATCAAAGCTTTGACGGTCAATAAATTGACGTAAGCTCGCCGTAGCATCATCGATTTCACTTTGCGCATTTAACAACGCATTGTAGATACTAGCAAGCTGCTCACTACGACCTGCATGAGATTCTAAACGACGAATGATCGACGCGACTTCCTGCGTAATATTCTGCTCAGCTTCATCTAAGACATTCAGGCTATAGCTACAGTCCTGCATGATATGTTCATGATGGCTAAGACGGTCAAATTCTTGCTCAATTTCCCGATAATCGGTTTGAACCACGTCTTCAAGTTCTTCGATTTGAGATTCTAGATTTTGTATTTTTTGAATGCGTGTTGCTTGCGCATCCAAAGCGGCTTGATGCTGGCGAATATTCTTTTGCCACGTGCTATATGCTTCACGAACGGCATTCGAAGGTTCTGCAAAATTGTGATAACGGTCTAGCCAGCGTTTTGGATAAGGCGGTTCTAATAACTGTTGTTGACTGTGCTGGCTATAGAGTTGTACCAGTAAACGGCCGATTTCCTTGAGTTCGGCTAAACTACTCGGACGGCCATTGATCCAGGCCTTACTACGGCCTGTGGCAAAAATCACACGTCTTAAATGGATCTCACCAGAATCATCATCTAGTTCATGCTCGGCGAGCCATTGCGCTTCGGCACTGTCAGCTTGATAACTAAATACGGCTGTGACATCGGCTTTGTCAGCGCCATAGCGGACATAATTGGTATCCGTACGTTCGCCAAGACATGCAGAGAGCGCATCTAACAATAATGATTTGCCCGCGCCAGTTTCACCAGTCAGCACATTGAAGCCTTGTTCAATATCTAAAGCCAAATGGTCAGCGAGTGCAAAATTTATTAAAGTTAAATGGGTGAGCATAAACGCATCCAATGCACAGAATCTTTTGCTTAAAGATAGAGAAGTTTTAAAGTTGCTACAAGAGTTGAATGTAGGATTTTCCTTATTTACTGTATGGATAGAAGATTATTTTGTTATGTGTTTGACCTCTTGGCTTTTTCTTCAACATTTATATGGATGAGATAAGGTTTTGCGTTTGGGTAAATATATTAATGTTTCTTGCTACTCGCAGCATATGAGCCATATATGGCGCAAGGTCTTGCACCCACACAAAGTTTTACTTTGTGCTTCATCGCCACTTGTGGCTTGGCTGTTCGTCTTCTTGCGGAACTTGAGCCATTCCTCAGGACAAAGCTTCGCTTTGTTTTTTTCCTCTTTACTCACAGCATATGAGCCATATATGGCGCAAGGTCTTGCGCTCGGACAAAGCTTCGTTTTGTTTTTCCTCGCTCAGGTATGAAAATTGCTATGTTTAGCCCAGAAAATGGATTGATTAGTTGTCACGGCACAATTAAACTACGTCCAGCATAACCTAATATAAATGCGGCATTATTTGGAGAGTACGCATGAGTTCAGTGCAGTTTGATCATGTAACGGTCATCAAGAAATCGAATGTGTATTTTGGTGGGGCATGTATCAGCCATACAGTACAATTTGAAGATGGTACAAAAAAGACTTTAGGTGTAATTTTACCCACTGAACAGCCTTTAACTTTTGAAACACATGTACCAGAGCGTATGGAAATTATTTCTGGTGAATGTCGTGTAAAAATCGCAGATAGTACAGAAAGTGAATTATTCCGTGCAGGTCAGTCATTCTATGTCCCTGGCAATAGTACCTTTCTGATTGAAGCAGACGATGTACTTGATTATGTCTGTCATTTAGAAGGCTAACCTATTCCTTTCTAAATCGAGTACACTAGAGTCAATAGAAATCCTGTAAAGACATTTTGCAGGATTTTTTTATTAAGTACTCTTGCGGAGCTATAATCGCTCCTCACCTGTAAAGTCACTTTGCAGGATTTTTATTTTTCAAAACTCCTAATTCTCTTTTTTGTAAAAGAGGAAGTGCTAAACGAGGTCGTTCATGGCAAAACCTGAATATTATTATGGCGTTCATTCAGTGGAGTCATTGTTGGAGTTAGAGCCTGAACGCGTTTTGACTTTATTTACATTAAAAGGTCGAGATGACCAGCGTTTGCAAAAAATCTTGCAGCTTGCTGAACCTTTTGGCATCAGTATTCAAAAAGCCAGTCGTGACAGTCTGGAGAAACTGGCTGGTTTACCTTTCCATCAAGGGGTGGTTGCCGCGGTTCGCCCACATCCGACCTTGAATGAAAAAGATCTGGATGAACTCATGCAGCAGTCTCCAGATGCGTTGTTACTGGCGCTTGATCAGGTGACTGACCCACACAATCTTGGTGCGTGTATTCGTACTGCGGCAGCGATGGGGGTGCAGGCGGTGATTGTGCCACGTGATCGTTCAGCAAGCTTGACGCCGACTGCGCGTAAGGTTGCAGCGGGTGGTGCCGAGAAAGTTAAATTTATTCAAGTGACCAATCTGGCAAGAACCTTGGCACATCTGAAAGACAGCACACACACCCGTGTGATTGGTACCATGCTGGATGAAAAAGCATTACCGATTCATCAATGTGATTTTAAAGGTCCTGTGGTGATTGTCATGGGTGCTGAAGATACGGGTTTAAGACCGATTACCCAGTCACAATGTGATCATACTGTGTATATCCCGATGTCGGGTGATCTGCAAAGTTTAAATGTCAGTGTGGCAACAGGTATGGCATTGTATGAAGCCTGCCGTCAACGTGGTGTATAATTTAAGCTCATATTGTTCTATGTAAGCCCAAATGACTGCTCGTACGCAAGGCTATTTCTTTGTCCTGATCACGATGTGTATTTGGGGCGGATTTACGATTTTTTCCCGCCTCAATGCACATTGGCATGTCAGTGTCTGGGATCTGGTAGCCATGCGTTTTGCCATTGCTTCCCTGATTTTATTGCCAGTTTTGATCTATAAAAAAGATCTCGCCTTTTTATGGAATCCACGCCCCGTTATTTTGGCGCTGATTGGTGGACTGGTGTATTGCCTTACAGTTTATACCGCCTTTTTACATGCACCAGCCGCACATGCTGCCATTTTTCTGAATGGCTGTATTCCGCTCTGTACCGCTGTCGCTGCCTATATCTTATTTAGACAACCTTTTGATAAACATACTTGGGTGAGCTTAATCATCATGATGAGTGCCTTGGTACTCATGAGCTATTTGATGCTGCATGATCAAGCCTCGGGATTGGGCGTCGGAGATCTACTTCTATTTGTTAGTGCAATATGGTGGGGAATTTTTACTGTTTTGCTGAAACAGTGGAAGCTCTCTGCGTGGCACGCAACTGCAGGTGTGGTGATCTGGTCTGCAATCATCTATCTCCCTATTTATCTTCTATTTATTCCCAAACATTTCCATGAAGCGGCACCTCTACATTTATTGATTCAGGGGCTTTTTCATGGTGTGCTGGTTGTTATTGTGGCAACGTTGACTTATGTGGCTGCCATTGAGCGATTAGGTGCATTTAAAACAGGTAGTATTGTAACTTTGGCACCTTTTATTGCCGCGATTATTGCAGTTCCTTTATTGAATGAACCATTGAATGCCGCGATTGTTTGTGGCCTGATCGGGATGGGGATTGGCGCATTGCAGCCATGGCGCTGGTTCCGTAAAGACAGCTTGGCTGCGCAGTTGGCTCAGCAAAAACAGCGTTAGAAGGCGTGTTCTGCGCGTTGTAAATAACTCAAGTGCAATGGCTTAAGTTGCTGATGCAGATGCTCTAATAAGCCATCATTGATGACAATATCATTGGCAAGCTGTTGTTTTTGAACGCGGGGCATTTGTGCTGCAATGATTTTACGAATTTGTTCTTCGCTTTGCCCATCACGCTGACTGGCCCGTTGTAACTGGGTTTGCTCATCAGCATCCACCAGCAAGGTGTGATGCGTGAGTTCATGCTGGTTGGTTTCAAAAAGTAAAGGTGAAACCAAAATCACATAAGGACTTTCAGCCTGTTGTAACTGCTGAATAATAGATTGGCGAATGGCTGGGTGGGTAATTTTTTCCAGCGTTTGACGAGCTTCTGGAAACTGGAAAATATGCTCACGCAGCGCTCTGCGATCTAAATTGCCATCTTCTAATAAAACCCAGTCGCCAAAGGCCTGTTGTATCGCTTGCAATGTAGGTTGACCTGGCTCAACCACTTCTCTTGCTACGATATCCGCATCGACTACCGTAATACCTTGGGATTCAAACCATTGTGTAGCAGCCGATTTCCCACTACCAATACCGCCTGTAATACCCAAGATAAAACTCATATTAACCACCTAAATAAACTTTCATGATCTGATCGCCCCATAAAAAGGCGATCCAGCCTGCAATTGCAATATAAGGTCCAAATGCAAATGGCTGATTTTCACCACGCATTTTCATCAAAATAATACCAATAATCGCACCCACCATTGAAGAGAGTAGCACGATTAAAGGCAGCAGCATTGGCCCCATCCATGCACCTAGGGCGGCTAACAGTTTAAAGTCACCATAGCCCATGCCTTCTTTACCCGTGATTAATTTGAAAATGTAATACACGATCCAGAGACATAAAAAACCAATGATATAACCCCAAATTGCCAGACTGGCAGAGGTATAAATGGCATAACTATTGATCCCTAAACCTAAGGCAGCTAGGGGAAGGGTAAAGCGGTCTGGCAGCAATTGGGTGTCAAAATCAATAAAGGTCAGGGTGATCAATACCCAAGTGAGCACTAAACCAAATAGCATCTTTAGAGTAGGACCGAAAACAGCAACCACTACCAGCGAGCACAGCATGGTTAGCAGTTCAATGAACGGATAACGAATACTGATTGGGTTCTGGCAGGTTCCACATTTACCCCGCAGCGCTAACCAGCTAATAACAGGAATATTCTGGTACCAACGAATCGCAGATTCGCATTTGGGGCAGGTCGAAGCGGGTTGACTCAAGGTCAGTTTACTTTGGTCAATTATCGGCTGTTCTGGATTAAGTAGCATCTGGCATTCCTGATGCCATTCTTGCTCCATCATCTTGGGGGTGCGGAAGATGACAACATTTAAAAAGCTGCCAATGCATAAACTAAAAAGCCCAACCGCAAGATAAAGTGCAGTTGGGTTTTCAATAAAATAATAAATAATTTGTTGCATGCGTATTAGACCACAGAACCCATTTGGAAGATTGGTAGATACATGGCAACAACGAGGCCACCGACTAAAATACCAAGTATAGCCATGATTAACGGTTCCATCATAGACGTTAAACCATCTACAGCATTGTCGACTTCGTTTTCATAATGAGTGGCAACCTTATCCAGCATACTGTCTAAAGCACCAGACTCTTCACCAATCGCGACCATTTGAATCGCCATCGATGGGAAACGGTTTGAAACACGCATGGCGAATTGTAGTTGCTGACCTGTCGCCACATCTTCACGAATTTTCATGACCGCTTCTTCATAAATGACGTTATTGGTCGCACCCGCAGTTGATTCTAGTGCATCAATCAGCGGTACGCCTGCGGCAAATGTCGTGGCCAATGTGCGGCTATAGCGCGCAATAATCGCTTTATAAACCAGATCCCCAAAAATAGGCGCTTTCAATGCCATTTTGTCCAGAAGATCGCGGAACTTTTTACTGCGTTTTTTTGCTTCCAAAAAAGCTGCAATGATTGCACCAATCACAATAATCAGGATAAACCAGTACTCTTGCATCCATTTGGACATATTCACGACCATTTTGGTGAACGCAGGCAGGTCTGCACCAAAAGAGCTAAACAAGTCCTGAAACACTGGAACAACTTTAACCATCAGAATAATGGTCACAATCACAGCCACCACAATAACGGTAGCAGGATATTTCATGGCCTTTTTAATTTTCTGTTTGAGCAGCTCACTTTTTTCTTTATAGATCGCAACGCGGTCTAACATGGTTTCGAGCGCACCTGATTGTTCACCAGATTCCACCAGCGAGCAGAACAGGTTATCAAAATATTGCGGGTATTTTTTTAAGGCGCCAGCAAAAGTATTACCGCCTTCAACTTCACCCTTGATCCCCAGTACCACTTCACGCATAGAAGGGTTTTCCAGACCTTCTGCAACGATTTCAAAGCCTTGTACCAGTGGTACGCCTGCTTTCATCATGGTTGCCAATTGACGGGTGAAAATGGTGATATCCAGCGTCGTGACTTTTTTCTTCATCAGACCTTCAAGAATATTCTTGCGTTTTTCCCGAATATTCTTAATGGTGACGCCTTGTTTACGTAAGGTGACTTTCGCCAAAGCCATATTACGTGCTGGTAATTCCCCTTTAATTTTTGCTCCTTTCCGGTCGACCCCTTCATAAGCAAAAGTTGGCATCATTTGCGCTTTTTTAGCTGCCATGATTATTAATCCTTTTTATTGATTTTATTCACTTGTCACGCGGTTAATTTCCTGCAAAGAGGTAATTCCTTGCATCACCTTTCTTAAACCTGAACGACGTAAATTACTAAAACCTGCTTGTTCTGATGCGGCTGCAATTTGTAAGGCATTGCCGTCTTCCATAATAATTCTAGAAATTTCTGGCGTGACTTTCATGACTTCATAAACACCGACGCGGCCTTTGTAGCCTTCACGACATTCAGAACAACCCACAGGCTGAAAAATTTTGAAATCAGGATCAGCCATATCCTGTTCGGTAAAGCCAAGCTCTAAAAGGCTTTGTTTGGGTATGTCGATCGGTGTCTTACACTGAGAGCATAAGCGACGTGCCAAGCGTTGCGCAATCACCAGATTCACCGAAGTGGCAATATTGAAGGACGGTACGCCCATATTACGTAAACGGGTCAAGGTTTCAGGTGCGCTGTTGGTATGCAGTGTCGACATTACCATATGGCCTGTTTGGGCAGCTTTAATGGCAATTTCTGCTGTTTCCAGATCCCGGATCTCACCCACCATGATGATGTCTGGATCCTGACGTAAGAAGGCTTTCAATGCAGCAGAGAAGGTGAGACCCGTTTTAGGATTAACGTTGACCTGATTGATCCCTTCCAGATTAATCTCGACAGGATCTTCGGCCGTGGAAATATTGGTATCTTCAGTATTTAGGATATTGAGGCCTGTATATAACGAGACCGTTTTACCAGAACCCGTTGGGCCAGTGATCAGAAGCATGCCTTGAGGCTTATCCAGCGCTTCCATAAATAAAGCTTTTTGTTCATCTTCGTAACCGAGTGCTTCGATCCCGAGCATGGCGCTGGATGGATCAAGAATACGCAGCACCAGTTTCTCACCAAATAGCGTAGGCAGTGAGTTCACACGGAAGTCGATAGCTTTGGTTTTAGAGAGCTTTAATTTAATACGACCATCTTGAGGCATCCGTTTTTCTGAAATGTCCATTTGCGACATAACTTTTAAACGAGACGCTAAACGTGTTGCCATTTGCAAAGGCGGATTGGCAATTTGACGGAGTACACCATCAACGCGATAGCGAACCCGATACATTTTTTCATAAGGTTCAAAATGTAAATCGGATGCACCCATGCGAATCGCATCAATCAGTAATTTATTGATATATTTAACAATCGGTGATTCATCGCCTTGTGGGGCATCGTCTTCTTCTTTTGCCGGATCCTGACTTACATCAATATCCAGATCAAAATCTTCGCTATCACCAAAGTCAAAACTCCCCGAATCCCCAAATTGCTGTTCAATCAGTTTTTCTAATTTAGTGTGTTCAACAATGATTGGTTCGATATTGAGTTTGGTGTTAAAGCGAATTGCATCCAGAGCTTCGATATTGGTCGGGTTACTGGTGGCAACGTATAGAATCTGGCCTCGTTGCAGCAAGGGAACGACTCTATGTTTCTGAATCAGTTTGTTGTCAGCTAGATCACGCGGCAGCAAGGCAGTATCGTAGACTGCCAGATCAAACAGAGGTTCGCCAAACTCGGCTGCAATGGTTTCAGCAATGGTAAGTGGCGATAAACGATGATGTTCAATTAAGTGTGCGACGATGTCTTGTTGTGCTCTTTTAGCAGCATCAATCGCTGATTGCATGGTTGCCGCAGACAGATGACTGTCTTCAACTAACCGTCGAATAAACCCCGAAAACTTTGGAGACGTATGTAATCCTGACATCTGTCCGCCTTATGACAATAAATGTTTATAATATGTATCCTAAAAATTATACTTTTGTTATGCAAAAATGCCACTAGAGAAAGTGTCGTTTTTGCCTTGATTCATCGCTAAACTTTGAACTGATCGAGTTTTTTTACAAATTAATTTTATGTAATACGTTAATTTCTAAATTGATCCTATACTTTTTCCTACTAGAAGCTTCTTGTTTTCAAATAAATACGAGTGCGATGTGCGTTGTAAAACATAGCGTATTTTAGATTCAGATAAATTTTAAATTGATTTATATCTAAACAATAGAAAAAAACTGAATTTTATAAAAATCCGTGTAAAATATGCAGCATTTTTGAAAATTAACAGTAGGCGGGCGAAGTATGTCGAACTCGACCATTACCCCTTGGGTTGTTGGCAATTGGAAAATGAATCCAATGCATGCGAATGCTTTCCAACTAATAGAAGAATTTAAGCAGTTATTACAGCAGGACAATATTTCTCCTGAGCAATGTCATATTGGTGTAGCGCCAACGACGATTGCGCTGACGGGTGTCCATGCCCAGTTAAAAGATGCAGCCAGAGCCGTTTATACCGTGGCTCAGGATCTTTCTCGTGTGGCAGGTACAGGTGCTTACACAGGTGAAGTGAGTGCGGAACTGTTACAAGACAGTCAGATTGAATATGTATTGATTGGACATTCAGAACGCCGTGAATTATTCGGTGACAATGTCGAAATATTAAAAGCAAAGCTGCAAAATGCCTTAAGCGCAGGTTTAACCGTGATTTATTGCGTCGGTGAAAGTCTGGAGCAACGTGAGCAGGGTGCAGCAGA
Organism: Acinetobacter sp. YK3; assembly: GCF_001729365.1. Taxonomy (NCBI): domain Bacteria; kingdom Pseudomonadati; phylum Pseudomonadota; class Gammaproteobacteria; order Moraxellales; family Moraxellaceae; genus Acinetobacter; species Acinetobacter sp. YK3. The sequence continues at coordinate 883 of NZ_LZPJ01000082.1, read as the reverse complement.
GCAAGTCGTATTACAACAAATTTGTGATATTGCAGCGGTGGTAAAAGCTGAACAATGGCAAAATATTGTGGTAGCGTATGAACCGATTTGGGCAATCGGGACGGGTAAAACCGCTTCACCCGCAGATGCTCAGGCGATGCATGCAAAAATTCGTGAAGGCTTAAAGCAGATTACTGCATTTGGCGCAAATACTGCGATCTTGTATGGTGGTAGTGTAAAAGCTGAAAATGCGGTTGAATTGGCGGCATGTCCAGATATTAATGGTGCTTTGGTGGGTGGTGCATCTTTAAATGCTCAATCTTTTTACCAAATCGCAAAAGCATTTGCGCAAAGCAAATAACGAGGAATAGAGATGTATAGTTTTATACTCGTTGTACACATCATTCTAGCAATTTTGATTATTGCTTTGGTTCTGGTACAACAAGGTAAAGGTGCAGAAGCAGGCGCATCATTTGGTGGTGGCGGTGCTGCAACCGTATTTGGTGCTTCAGGCGCAGGCAACTTTTTAACTCGTATGACTGCGATTTTTACAGCGCTGTTTTTTGTCACTAGTTTGACACTCGCTGTGTTTGCAAAGAAACAAACCACAGATGCATATAGTTTGAAAACTGTTCAAACGACGACATCTGCGCCGGCAACATCGCCTGAAACTTCATCAAATGCACCTAAAACGGCTGAATAAGTCGATTTAGGACTTTCCTTTTTGTATTTAAAGGAATAGAATGCGTCCCACAAACTGCGGTGGTGGTGGAATTGGTAGACACGCTACCTTGAGGTGGTAGTGCTTTCGGGCGTGGGGGTTCAAGTCCCCCCTTCCGCACCAAACTTAATAACCAGTTAAGTTCGGTGTATGCAGTGTTTGTGTTGATGCGGGATGGAGCAG
>NZ_LZPJ01000081.1:0-20685 GCF_001729365.1 Acinetobacter sp. YK3 | reverse complement strand
ACCAACTGAGCTATTCCCGCGTGCCAGCTATAATACATTAAGCAAAATGAGGGTCAACAACTTTATGCAAAGAAATTGTTTAATTGCATAAAATAAAAGCATTTTCATGGAAAAAACAGCTTAAAAGCAAAAAAATGGATAAAAGTTTCGCTTCAAGTGAGGTCATGTATACTAATGAGCTATCTCAATCTGACCGGACAGCCTGACTCATGAACTTAGAACAACAGTTGATTGAACGTTTACAAACACTGGCACCCACCCATCTCGAAGTGCTCAATGAGTCAGCGGGGCATGGCGGTTATTTCCCAGGTAAAGAATCACATTTCAAAGTGATTGTGGTGAGCGATGAATTTAAAGGCTTGCGTCTGGTACAGCGTCATCAAAAAATTTATGCCGTTGCAGCGGAATTAATGAGCCCAGGTCGTATCCATGCTTTGGCAATTCATGCTTATGTACCAGATGAATGGCAAGGTGAAGCACCTGCTAGCCCTGAATGTGCACATGCACCAAAAGGTTAAGGACGGATCATGGACGTACATTTCATCACTAAAATGATTCATATGATTGCAATGAGCTTGCTGATTATTGCTTTTGTATTACGCGGTTCAACATTATTTGTGGGTGTACAGGATCAGCAGCCTAATCTAAAGGCCCGTAAAGCGATGGTCGGCTTACAGCATTTATCGTTGACCCTGATTATTGTTACGGGTGCGATATTGCTGGCGATGAAGAACTTTGATGTACAGCCGTGGTTCTATGCCAAAGTCATCCTGTTCTTTGTATTGTGGTCGTCATTGATCAAAACCTATAAGCAAGACAGTAGTATCTTATTGGAACAACGCCGTGCAGGCTTGTTGATCGGTACAGTGGCTATGGTCGGGATTCTCGGTCTTGTGATGATTAAACCAGTTTTTGCCTGATTGTTGGACATTGTTTTAGAAATTGTTTTTGCACTAGGTTAAACTGCGTGCAGTTTAAAAAAAATAGGGTAGAGGGAAATCATGTTAACGCGTGTGGTGTTTAACCAGAAAGGTGGTGTGGGGAAATCAAGTATTACCGTCAATCTGGCTGCAATTAGTGCAAAACAGGGCCTGAGAACACTGGTCATTGATCTTGATCCACAAGCAAATTCGAGCCAGTACCTGTTAGGTGAAGATGCAACCTATTCTGCGGACAAAGCAGCGTTAGAACCCAATATTGAAAATTTCTTTGATGATGTTTTAGGCACTACACAGCAAAAAGGCCTGATTGGTAATGCCATTGGTTCGATTTTAAAAGCACCTCGTGGCAAAGGTCTGGATAGTTTTGTTCACCGCTCGTCATTTGAAAATCTGGATGTCATTCCTGCCAGTCCAAGTCTGGGCAGTCTAGAGCATGCACTGGAAAGTAAACATAAAATTTATAAATTACGTGATTCAATTCAGTCACTCAGCGCGCGTTATGACCGTATCTTTATTGATACACCACCTGCCTTTAACTTCTTTACTTTATCTGCGCTGATTTCAGCAGATCGCGTGTTGATTCCATTTGATTGTGATGTGTTCTCAAAACGTGCGTTACAAACTTTGATTGAAAATGTCCTCGAAACCCAAGATGATCATAATGATCGCCTTGAGATTGAGGGAATTGTGGTCAATCAGTTCCAGTCTCAGGCAAAATTACCTCGAGAAGTGGTTCAACAATTAAAAGATGAAGGCTTGCCTGTGCTCGATAGCATGTTGCCGCCCTCGATCTTGATGAAAGAATCACATCAAAAGAATTTACCACTGGTTCATTTGGCATCTGAACATAAATTGACACTTGCTTATGTCACCCTGTTCAATGAGATTGAATCTAAGAAATAAGAGAACACTATGAAACGCTTATATTGGATGCCTGTTTTGGCAGCAAGTATGCTCTTGGGTGCTTGTGCATCAACGGTTAAGCCAGCTTATGTTTCACCTACGCAATATCAGACCTTGAACTGCCAGCAACTACAAGCCGAGTACAACCGTATTCAGCTCTATATTGAAAATGGCGTAGAAACACCAAAACGTACCGGTATGGGCGTGGGTGTTGGACTCGGTGGTGGCTGGGGCCGAGGCGGTTGGGGCTTTGGGCCATCTATCTCTGTAAATATGGGCCAGTCGATGAATACCAAGAATACCGAACTTGCCAAAGTGATGGGACAGCAAGATGCGATCGTGCAGGCTGCGAAGTTTAAAGGCTGCCCAATTATCGTAAAACAACGTCCAAAATCATAATTTTTGCCTCCTTATCACCATAATTCGTTATGGTGATAAGTAACTAAATTATCGCAAAATGTTTCAAAAAATAATGATAAAAATTAATCGCTTAAAAATTTATTTATCCTAAATTCCTGTATTTTACCTGCTGTTTTTATTACCGAAATTTGTATTTTTGCCCTAAATTCGTTTAAGGTGGCGCCCATGTATAGTCGTTCGGTATGTGTATGATTGAGAGTTGGTTTTTTGTTTTGGCGATGTTGGCAGTGTTACTGATTCCAGGTCCGACCAACGCTTTACTTGCCAGTGCAACCCACCAACAAGGTGTACCTAAAACCATGAAATTTATTCCAATCGAATGGTTGGGATATTTGTACGGCATTAGTTTATGGGCGCTGTTCATTCATCTTTTTGATCCGATCTGGCCCGCATTGGGCGCAATTTTACATACAGCCAGTTTGCTCTATGTACTTTGGATGGCTTTTCATCTCTGGAAAAGCTCGCATCTACAAAAACACGATCAGCATCATCCGCATATCCGTAAAAGACAACTGTTTATGTCGACCTTAAAGAACCCGAAAACGGTTTTGTTGGCAGCAGGAATTTTCCCAAGCGAAACCTGGAATTCACTCGAAAATGCAGCCATAGTTTTTGCAGTGTTTAGTCTGGTGCTTTTGCCCGTCAGTATTTTCTGGATGTTATTTGGACGTGCTTTATTGGCAGGGAGCTTGATTGGAATTAAAGCCGATCATTTATATAAAGGATCGGCTGTGTTATTGCTGATTTGTATGTTACCAATGATCTTTCGTTTGTTTTAAACCGAAATTTGATTTATTGGCCTTTGCGGTTACTCAGTTTTTGACGAATAAAACCAATCACACCCGGTAAGACACTGATAATAATAATACCGAAAATTAAGTGAGTGAAATTATCCTTCACGATTGGCATGTTGCCAAATAAATAACCCAGTGTAATAAACGATGCAATCCAGCAGAATGCGCCAATCACGTTATAGGTCAGGAAATACTTATAGTTCATGCTGCCTGCACCTGCCACGAATGGAGCAAAAGTACGGGCAAAGGGTACAAAACGGGCAAAAATAATCGTTTTACCGCCATGACGTTCAAAGAAATGCTGGGTCTTGATCAGATGTTGTTTATTGATAAAACGAGAATTGGTTTCAAAAACGCGCGGGCCAATGTAGCGACCAATGTGGTAATTTACGGTATCGCCGAGTACCGCTGCGATAAATAATAAAATACCTAAAACCCATGGATCCATTGCACCTGTTGAAGCAGCCAATGCACCTGCTGCAAATAACAGACTGTCACCTGGTAAAAATGGCATCACCACTAAACCAGTTTCAACAAAAATAATTAAAAATAAAATGGCATAAATCCACACGCCATAATTGGTAATAAATTCTAAAAGGTGTTCGTCAACGTGCAGAATAAAATCAATGAGTTCCATGAAGATGTTAACACTATAAATGTGGACTAAATCCTAGCAGTGCATCATTAGAATGTCAGTATAAAAAGCTAATTAATTAGTAACTTTGCAAGGGAAACATTTGATCGGAAAGCCGATTTAATCTTTTTATTGTTGCAAATAAAGAACGATATGTTAACTAATATGGTGTTTATTGCATAAACAAAGATACATAAACTGGCTACATGTTAAAAAACAAACAGTGTGGAACCAACCATGTTTAATCCGAATGTTGTTGTAAAAAATATCGTAACGCAATCTGGCGTAGCAAATGGTGTCATTTTAGTTGCACGTTTATTACTGGCTTATATCTTTCTTGTTGCTGGTTGGGGCAAGATTGTAGGTTATGCAGGTACTGCTGGCTATATGGAATCAATGGGCGTACCAGCTGCGTTACTTCCGTTGGTGATTCTGATGGAGTTCGGAGGTGGTCTGGCTCTACTGTTTGGCTTCCAGACACGTTTTGCATCGCTGGGCTTGGGTATCTTTAGCATTCTCACTGCATTTATCTTTCATAATGGTGCCGAAGATGCGATTAACTTTATGAAGAATTTTGCGATGGCAGGTGGTTTCTTCGCGCTCATGTTGTATGGTGCAGGCCGTTTTAGCCTTGATCACCTAATTGAAAAATAACATTGCAATACATTGCCCTGCTTTCATCAGCGGGGCTAAGCCTTTGTATGACTTACATGAATTACGCTTGATTACAAACTTAAGCCGACATGAGCGACTATTTCTGTTTAGATCATAAGACTTTAGAACAAAACAGGAAATGAAATGAAAAAAATCATCGCGAGTTGTGGGATTGTAGTTTTAGCGGGATTATCAACAGCGACTTGGGCAGGTAAAGATGACCATGTCATTGTGCAGGAAGCAGCGAAGAATGTCGTAACCGTCAGTCAGGTGGCGAAACTTGCTGATGAAACTGGCATTACATTGACAGGCCAGATCACTAAACATCTGAAAGGTGATCATTATGAGTTTAAAGATAAGAGCGGGACGATTGGTGTCGAAATTGATGATGATATCTGGCGTCAAGCAAACCTAAAAGTCGGTGATCATGTGCGTCTCGTCGGTGAAGTTGATACACATCGTTATAAGCCGACTGATATCGAAGTTGTCAAAATTGAAAAACATGCCCATTAATTAAAAAAAGGAAGCTGAAGCTTCCTTTTTTATTGAGTATCATATTTTTTAAAGCATAAAGTGAATCTGCATTTCCCCCACAAGGAAACCAAGCACCGCACCGACAATAATCAAAGACCATTCGTCTTCTTTAAAGGCTGGACGTAGCATTCCTTCGAATTCTTCGGGGCTTAGTTTTTGCATGCGCTCAACTAAGGTATTGCGTACATTCATCGCGTCTTCAGCATAAGATTCAACGTAGCGCATGGTGTCTGGAAGCTGTTTTAAAATACGTTCAGCCACATCAGCTTTCAGGTTTTGATATTTCTCACCGCCGATTGCATAGACCACCAGTGGTCGAACAATACCTGCCTGTAAATCAATTTCCTGTTTGACCTGACGGCTGACCAGTTCGATGACTTTGTCTGAATGTGTACCCGAAAATAGTTCTTCCATCATGTTGCGAGAGGTGAGTAACTGTTTTGAAATCAACGCAGCATAATCAGCCGCCACTTCATTCTGACGTTTAATGAATAAACCTTGCCACGTATAGCCCATGATCTTTTTCGGATATAACGGGCGGAACATCATTTGCAGGGCCATCCAGTCACTAAAGAAACCGACGAAGCCGCCAAACATCGGCAACATCCATGGATATTTACCTTGCGTGACGATCCAGCACAGCATTTGCACCACACCAATTGCGAAACCAAATACAAAACCGACATTGCTAAAGAATTTGAATTCCTGTTTGCCGACTTTTTTAAAGATTTCATTCAGGAGACGCTTATCTTTGAGCAGGTTGTTGACCACCATATGCTTGATATCGAAGTACTTGGCAACATCCTTCTGTACTTCACTCATAATATGTTCAACAATTTCAGGGGCTTTGGCCTGAACCCGCTTAATCAGTCTTTGACGGGCGAACTCTGGCATGCCTTCCCATAAACCGGGCTGATATTGCTGTGCGACTTCACGAGTAATATCCTCGGCAGCCGCCATTAACGGTTTTTCAATTTCCTGTGCAATACGTTTGGGGTCAAGTCTGGCAAAGATTTCTTCAGGTTTGATGAGCTTGGAGGTCATTAGCTCAACGGCTGTGGTCGCCATTTTTTCAGCTTTGCGTGGCACAATCCCTTGCCATCCGAGTGGGAGTCCAAATAATCTCAACCCTTTAAATTCGAGGGGAGAAAACATCATTTGAATCGCAATGACTTTGGTCACATAACCAATAAAGCCGCTGATAAATGGAATGGAAATATATAGCCAGAAATTTTGGTGAAAATCCGCAATCATTTCTTGAAACATTATTTTATTGGTCCTTCAAGTCCTAATTGTTGCTCGTGGTCGGGCAAGCGCTAGATGATAGTAAAATATTTTAGGACATTGGTGATCTACCAAGACCTTGAGATGCTGTATTACCTTTTTATTTTTCCTTTAATTAAGGACATCACAATCGCATAAAAAGGCAACGATGCTGTCGATTGAATACCTTTCCATGGTAATCCCTATTTCGAGCCATCATCTTAGCACCAATTTTTGTTTTGTGTTGAGCAGAATCGGTGAGTTTTGTTGATTTAAATCGCTTAAATAAGTGGCTTGTGGAGAAATTTTAGTTTAAATATCAGGGCTGATGGCAAGGCCGGATTAAAATGCAAGATAGATGATGAATTGCGGTGCGTCAAAGCGTGAAAAATGTTAGAATGTGGCGCTTAATTCATTTGCCTTTAAGATGAACCATGACGACCAATACTCAAATTACTGAAGATCGTATCCTTATTCTGGATTTCGGCTCTCAATATAGCCAGCTCATTGCACGTCGTGTACGTGAAGCAGGTGTCTATTCTGAAATGTATGCATTCGATATGTCTGAAGAAGACATTCGTGCGTTTAATCCGAACGGGATTATTTTATCAGGTGGCCCTGAGAGCGTACATGAAGAAGGAAGCCCACGCGCACCGCAAGTTGTATTTGAACTTGGTGTACCAGTGTTGGGTATTTGCTATGGTTTACAAACCATGTCTGAACAGCTTGGCGGTAAAGTAGAGCCAGGTACAGTACATGAGTTTGGTTATGCAGAAGTTGATATTCTGGTACGTGACAATCTGATTGGTAACTTGCAAGATCGCGAGAACCAGCTTCACGTATGGATGAGTCATGGCGATAAAGTAAGTGCGATTCCTGAAGGTTTCCAGGTTACTGCAAGCACCCCAAGCTGCCCATTTGCTGCGGTGAGTGATGAAACTCGTCGTTTCTATGGCGTACAGTTCCATCCAGAAGTAACACACACAGCCAAAGGTGCTGAGTTACTGTCTAACTTTGTACACAAGATTTGTGGTTGCCGTGGTCTGTGGACACCTGAACACATCATCGATTTACGTGTAGAACAGTTACGCGCACAAATTGGTGATGAAAAAGTTCTATTAGGTTTATCTGGTGGTGTGGATTCATCAGTCGTTGCTGCGTTATTACACAAAGCGATTGGCGACCAGTTAACTTGCGTATTTGTAGACAATGGTTTACTTCGTTTAAACGAAGGTGATCAAGTGATGCAAATGTTTGCAGACAACATGGGTATCCGTGTGATCCGTGCAGATGCTGAACAACGCTTCTTGTCTGCATTGGCAGGTGAAGTTGATCCTGAGAAAAAACGTAAAATCATTGGTCGTGAATTTATCGAAGTATTTGCAGAAGAAGCACGTAAACTTGATGGCGTGAAATTCTTGGCACAAGGTACGATTTACCCAGACGTAATCGAATCTGCTGCAAGCAAACAAGGTAAGGCACACGTGATCAAATCACATCACAATGTGGGTGGTTTACCAGAAGATTTAGCGTTTGATCTGGTTGAACCATTACGTGACTTGTTCAAAGATGAAGTACGTAAATTAGGTACAACACTTGGTTTACCGCACAGCATGATTTACCGTCATCCATTCCCAGGTCCAGGTTTGGGCGTGCGTATCTTGGGTGAAGTGAAGAAAGAATATGCTGATATTCTTCGTCTTGCTGATGATATCTTTATGCAAGAACTTCGTGACAGCGGCTGGTACGACAAAACTGCACAAGCATTTGCAGTATTCCAACCTGTGAAATCAGTGGGTGTTGTCGGTGATGGTCGTCGTTATGCATGGGTGATTGCACTTCGTGCGGTTGAAACAGTTGACTTTATGACAGCGCGTTTTGCTCACTTACCATACGAATTGGTTGATAAAATCTCAACCCGTATCATGAACGAAATTAAAGATGTTTCACGTGTTGTATATGACGTGTCATCTAAACCACCAGCAACGATTGAGTGGGAATAATGAAATGAAAAGGCAGGATTAAATCCTGCCTTTTTTATGTCAGTTGCTCGGCTGTTCAGGAGATTGAAAATGTCAGAAAAATTTCAGCTTCAGCAGTTACAAGAATATTTACATGCTCTATTTGCAGAATCATTATTTGCGATTTACTTGTATGGTTCGGCTGTGGATGGCGGTTTAGGCCCGGAAAGTGATCTGGATCTTCTGGTCGTTGTGACTCAACCTCTAACACACGTTCAGCGACAGCAGCTTGCACAAGCCTTATTAACGCTTTCACATCCAATTGGTGGATTGCAGCGTGCACTTGAAGTAACTGTCTTGCTCAAAGAAGAAGTGATTTCAGGCAGATATCCTTTAAGCTATGAATTACAGTTTGGGGAATGGTTGCGTGAGGAACTCATCGATGGAGGGCAGCTGTCAGCACAAAATGATCCAGACATCAGTATTTTGTTAAAGAAAGCGCATATGCATCACCGAACATTGTTTGGGCCAGATTTAACAAGTTGGTCAGATGAGATTCCAGATCAGCAACTTTGGCAAGCGATGGCAGACCTTTATCCATCAATAGTGGCACATTGGGATGAAGATGGTGATGAACGTAATCAGATTTTAGCCTTATGCCGAATCTATTTTAGTTTGAGTCTGGGTGAGATTGTTTCTAAGTCGCATGCTGCCCAATGGGTGATCGCTCAACTCGAGGAAAAAGATCAGCCTGTTTTACAACGAATGGCGCAAGAGTATAAAGGCGAGATGACAAAACAGGACTGGCCGAGTCAGCATCAGGTTTTACGGCCTATCGTTGATTTTCTGAGTCAGCACATAGAGATCCATTTTGATAAAAAGGGCCTAAAAATAAAACAATAAAGGATATTTTTCAGGTCGTTTCAGGAATAAGGCTGAGTATTGCAATAACAGACTATTCAAATTGGCTTGCTTAGACCTAATATCTGTCTTAAATAAAACCCGCTTTGGGGGTGTGTTTGAATCAGATTATAGAAATGCAGACCTATATTGCTGTCATTGAAGCAGGAAGCATTACCAATGCTGCAAAGCGTTTAGGTATTACGAAATCTGTCGTGAGTCAGCGGATTCAACAACTCGAACAACGTTTGGCTACGGCACTTATTCATCGCGGCAGAACCATGCAATGTACAGATGCGGGACAGGAGTTTTATCAGCAGTCTATCAAGATTTTGGCTGAGCTCAGTCATCTCGAAGAGTCAATCAGCGCTCACCATGATCATTTAAGAGGTAACTTCCGCTTATCTGTACCTCAGGGGTTTAGCATTCGGTATCTGGCTGCTGATCTGGCAGAATTCATGAAAATGTATCCTGATCTGAAACTGGATATAGAGTCGTCTGATTATTTTGTGAATTTGAACAATGGAAATTATGATGTGGCCATTCGTATGGGAGAGTTGCCTGACTCTAACTTGATCAGCCAAACCATTGCTGAAAATCGTCATTATATTTGTGCGAGTCCAGATTACTTACAGACCCATGGTACTCCAACACATCCAAATGAGCTTTTCCGTCATCGTGGTTTGCTTTACTTGCCGCGTGAACCTCATGGGATGTGGCAATTGCCCGTAGATGGGGAAAGGGCGTTTTTCCGGATTTCTCCTTATATGCGCAGTGACAGTGGTCATCAATTACTGGAGGCCGCAAAACTGGGGTTAGGGATTGCGATTTTGCCAGGTTTTTTGGCAGCTGATGCAATTTGCCAGCAACAACTCAAAGTCATCTTGCCCGCATTTTCTCCATCGGGAGGCAATATATCCATCGTTTATCGCGTATCGAATCGGGCTTCACCAAAGATTCAGGCTCTGGTTCAATTTCTATCAAAAAAAATCGGGCATACCCCAAGTTGGGATATCGCCATTCAAAAAACCATACAGCAGTCGGTTTAAGTGGTCGTTCGAAAAAAACGAATCCAGCTTTTGTTGATTGTGGTCTAGTGGATAAAAAACCTCATTTGTTAGGGTATTTTTCTCTCTTTGAAATCGACCTGCTTATCAGTTGACGTCAGGGAAGATTGGGATTTCAGTTGTCAGATTTTACCGAATCAATGCAATGACTCATCCTGTGGCTCATAAAGTCCCTGAGCTGAAGCTAGTCAGAAGGCAGAGTTAAGTACGGTAAAAATAAGAATATTAGATGGAATATCTAAGCTGATCCTCTCTTGTTTTCATTTTAGGATGTACAAATGGATAGACTCGCGAAGAACTGGATTAATGGTGAATGGATTGACTCTCAACAGTACGTACAATCCATCAATCCTGCAACATATGAAGTAATTGGGCAGTATGCAGATGTCACTACAGAACAGGTAGAACAAGCTATATCCGCTGCTAAAACCGTATTTAAGAAGTCAGGCTGGAAGCGTGATCGTCATTTGAGAGCAAAAGTCCTGAATGAGATGGCAGATGCATTTGAGCTATATGCTGATGAGCTAATTGAGATTCTTGCAACTGAAAATGGAAAAATTAAGCCTGAAGCAACTTTTGAAGTCACGATGATTCCTGCCAAGTTACGTTACTATGCTGCTGTGACGTTGACAGAGTATGGACGCGCACTGGAACCAAAGCCAGGAAGCTACTCAATGGTTTTACGTGAACCGATGGGGGTGGCAGGCATTATTGTGCCGTGGAATTCTCCTGTTGTGTTGATGGTTCGTTCACTCGCGCCAGCTTTAGCCGCAGGGGTGACAGCGGTCATTAAGATGCCTGGTCAAACCGCACAAACAAATGCACTGATTGCCCGAATTTTTTCGGAACTATCCGCTCTACCAAAAGGGGTGATTCATTTATTTAGTGAATCTAAAAGTCTTGGAGCTCGTCTTCTGATTGATTCGCCAGATGTTCCTGTGATCAGTTTTACAGGGAGTACTGCAACAGGCAAGGCCATTTCAGCAGCAGGTGCCCAACATTTGAAGCGGTTTGGACTGGAATTAGGCGGTAAAACACCAATGATCGTATTCAAGGATGCAGATCTGAATCTGGTTTTGCCGAAGCTAGTAAAAGCCGTGACGATTTTTGCAGGACAATTTTGTATGACAGGTTCACGTTTGCTGGTACAGCGTGAAATTGCAGAGGAATTGAAACAAAAACTGGCGCAACGTTTAAATGCAGTCAACGTTGGCCCAGCCGCCGATCCAAACAGTGATATGGGACCATTAATCGATAAAAATAATGTGGAACGCGTGAATGCCACTGTTGAAAAGGCAATTGCGGAAGGTGCTAAAGTTATTGTTCGTGGTGGGCCAGTTACGGAAGGTGAATTGGCAAAAGGTGCTTTTTATCGTCCTACCTTCCTAGAAGTGCATGACAATTCACTTCAAATTATTCAGGAAGAAACCTTTGGCCCTGTTTTGACTGTACAGGTATTTGATACCGAAGAGGAAGCGATTGAGCTGGCAAATGACAATCAATATGGATTAGCTGCGTCGGTCTGGAGTCGAGATGTCAATTTACCATTGCGAGTGGCGGCTGAACTTGAAGCTGGAACCGTTTGGATTAATGACTGGGCTGTCGTTTATGATGAGTTTGAAGAAGGTGGTTTTAAAAATTCGGGCTTAGGACGAATGAATGGAATGGCTGCGATGGATGATTTTATAGAGTACAAACATATCACCATTTCAACAGGCATCGCTGGATCTGAATAAGGTTCGAAGTGGCGGGCTAGCGTCTGCCTGATGCTCTTTATTTATGATGAGAACAGCTTAAAACAAACTTGTCTTAGCCATTGGTTGCTTGGTGTCTGGTGCACACGCGAGTGCCAATGCTGCTTTACGCTGAACTGAGGAAATTGATAAGGAGGATCAAAAATTTTGAATCCTCCTTGTGACATTAATACTTGAGCCAGATAATTTGGGATCGTCGCAATCGCATCTGTATCTCTGACGATAAGCCCCACGCCAAGATAGCTGGGTAAACGCACCAGAATATTTCGATTCACGCCATGTTTCTGTAGTTCATGTTCAACCACAAAATGTCCTCCAGTTGCCAGAATGTCAACATGTAACTCCTGACAAAAATCCTCGGATGAAAGGTGTGTACCTGTAAGCCTTGGATGTTGTTGACTGGCAATACAAGTGTAATGTTGCTGAAAAAAGGTCTGCTGATAAAAACCCGCTTCGAGCTGTGGTAGGAAACCAATGGCGAGGTCAATATCTTCATTTGACATCATGAGTGCGGTCTGGCTATCAATGGGTAGGATTTCCAGACGAATTGAAGGCGCATGCTGACGTAAATAATTAATCAGACGAGGTAAAAACACCAGATGACTGATATCGGTCATGCTAATGCGAAATTGATAGGCTGAGGTCTGCGGGTCAAAATCAATATTGTAATTTTCTACCAGTTTTAAGCGGTTCAAGATTTCTACGATCATTGGGTAGAGTTGTTGAGCCAATTCGGTGGGCTGCATTTTATTTCCAATGCGTACAAACAATGGATCATGAAAATGTGCTCTCAGTTTATTCAGGGCAATGCTTAAAGTCGGCTGCCCAATTTCAAGTTGTTCAGCCGCTTTGGAAATACTTTTGTATTGATAGATTTCAAAGAAAATTTTGAGCAGTCGTGTATCCAGATCAAACATATCAATGAATCACCGTATTGATTTTATCAATACAGCCTATTGTTTTTTGTGCATAGATTCAACACATCCTGGTTGTTACATTGATCCAATACCAGATTTTGATGAAATTATGGGCATTGGGATTGCACTTAATGCAACAAGAAAGGAATGACAGATGGAACAGTTAGGCACATTAGAAGAACTACCTGAACGTTATCGTGAACAACTTGAGGCATCTAATCTGGTGCCATTATGGCCTAATTTAAGAAGCTTTATCCCCCCTCATGCTCCACAGCCACACACTCTCGCAACTGCTTGGTATTTCCACCAGATTAAGCCTTTGTTGTTACAGGCGGGTGAGCTAACCCCGATTGAAAAGGCTGAGCGCCGAGTTTTGGCTCTCGCAAATCCGGGGCATGGTTTGGACAATATGAAAGTCAGTCCTGCCATGTATTTGGGGATGCAATTGTTACTTCCTAAGGAATGGGCACCAGCGCATAGACATACACCGAATGCGGTGAGATTAATTATCGAAGGTGAGGGGGCTTATACCACGGTTGAAGGTCAAAAATGCCTCATGGAGCATGGTGATATGATCCTGACGCCTTCTGGGCTGTGGCACGAACATGGGCATGACGGGGATCAGCCAGTCATCTGGATGGATATTCTGGATCTCCCGCTGGTTTATTACATGGAGGCTTCTTTTGTAGAAGAAGGACGCCGTCAAGAAGTTGATCCGATTAATCAGGGAAGCACCCATAATTATGCGGCAGGGATTGTCCCAACCCCTCATTTCATTCGTGAAGACGCTGTTTATCCAATGTTGCGTTATGCATGGAAGGATACCAAAAAAGTGCTGGACGCTTTAGCCGCAGGCACAACGCGGCAAGAGGTGATACAGGTCGCATATGTTAATCCTGAAACTGGCCGCGATTGTCAAAATATTTTGGGCTATTCCGCTTTACTGTTACGTGCCAAAGAGACGGTATCTTTACCTTTGCGTTCTACTGCACAGGTCTTTCATGTCATTGAAGGCGAGCTAAAGATCAATATAGATCAGCAACATTTTAGTTTGACCAAAGCGGATACCGCATGTGCCCCTTGTTTTGCTGCTATTGATTTAATCAATACATCTGAGCAGCCATGTTATGTCTTTATTGCAGATGAAGCTCCTTTGCAACGTAAGTTAGGACTTTATTCCGTACGTGAGCGTCAGTTGAGCTATGAACGCTTTACAAAGATTGCGGTTGAGGAGGCTGGAATATGAAACTTTATAGTTTTTTCCGCAGCGGGACATCGCATCGTACCCGTATCATCCTGAATCTAAAAGGATTGAATTATGAGATGGAATATGTCTCTCTGGCCAAAAATGAACATCATCAATCGGAATTTAAGGCGCTGAATCCACAAGGTTTTGTGCCAGTACTGGATACAGGATCCGAGAGATTATTACAAAGTCCCGCGATCATTGAATGGCTTGAGGAGCAATACCCTGAGCCGGCCTTGTTACCTACAGATGCGCTTGCTAAAGAAAAGGTACGTGCTATTGCGGCCTTGATAGGCTGCGATATTCATCCTCTAAACAATAAGCGTGTACTGGAACATCTACGCCAACTTGGTCTGGATGAGAGTCAGGTGAATGCGTGGTGTGCCAGATGGATTCAGGATGGGTTTTCAGCTTTAGAGCATATTTTGGAACAAGACCAGAATCGCGGAAAGTTCTGCTATGGCAAGCAACCGACCATTGCAGATGCCTATTTAGTTCCACAAGTTGTATCTGCCCAGCGTTTCAACCTCGACCTTTCAGCCTATCCACTGATTCATGAAGTTTATCAGCATTGTATGACGCTTGAGGCGTTTCAAAAAGCTGCGCCTGAACAGCAGGCAGATGCTTTTTAAGTCTCGTATGTGAATCTATTATCAAAAAGGAACAAGCCATGTCATTTATTTTCCAGCCAATGACACCAGCGGGCCTATTTATTCATGGCTCAGAACTGCAATTTCCCGTACGTCGTGTTTACTGTGTGGGCCGTAATTATGCAGCACATGCCCGTGAAATGGGCTTTGATCATCGTGATCCTCCCTTCTTTTTCTGTAAGCCAAACGATCTGGAATCCATTGTACCTGTTCAACAGGAAGCGGTAGATATTCCATATCCAACTGAAACGTCTAACTATCACTATGAAATTGAGCTTGTGGTTGCGATTGGACAAGATGCCAAGAATGTCTCGGTAGAAGATGCAGCACAATATATTTATGGCTACGCAGTAGGCTTGGACATGACGCGCCGTGATTTACAAATGAATATGCGTGAACAGGGACGGCCATGGGAGGTTGGAAAGGCTTTTGATTTTTCTGCGCCTATTGGCCCAATTCATCCAATTTCGGAAGTCGGTGAACTCAATCAGGCGGATATTCATTTAACCGTCAACGGTAAAACTGAACAACGTAGTGATATTAGTCATTTGATTTGGTCTGTTTCTGAAACCATTGCCAACCTTTCAACTTTATTTGAACTTAAAGCTGGTGATTTGATTTTTACCGGGACACCTGAAGGCGTAGGTGCTGTGGTGCGTGGTGATGTGATGCGTGCCGAAATTACAGGGCTGACGGGTATCACTGTAAACGTCAAGTGATCGCCCTAATTTGAGGAGATAACCAGATGTCCAGATCAAAGAATAAATAAAACTGGACATCTTCGCTAAGGATTGCAAGTGCCATGGTATTGGCAAAAGGAGTAAATATGTCTAGGCAAAGCATGAATGTACAACATTTTATTGATGAAATGCCGTTATCAAACCTACAGAAACTCATTACCTGTTTATGCTTTCTCATTGTTGCAATTGACGGTTTTGATACCGCAGCAGTGGGCTTTATTGCGCCTGCATTAAAGGCAGAGTGGGGATTACAAACCACGGAACTCGCGCCGTTATTTGGCGCAGGTTTATTTGGACTGATGGCGGGCGCACTTATTTTTGGCCCTTTATCTGACAAATTAGGACGTAAACCGATTTTGATTGGTTCGGTGATCATGTTTGGTTGTGCCAGTATTTTTGCAGCCTTTTCATCCGACTTTCAAACGCTGATTATTTGGCGATTTGTGACTGGATTAGGCCTAGGAGGAGCGCTGCCGAATGCGATTACCTTAACCTCAGAATATGCGCCTACTTCTCGCCGTTCTAATTTGGTCACCATGATGTTTTGTGGATTTACGATTGGTTCAGCACTGGGTGGGATTTTTTCTGCTCAACTTTTACCGCAGATGGGTTGGCAGGGCATTTTGTTGATCGGGGGCTTTGCGCCGTTATGTATGGTGCCATTTTTGTATTTTCTATTACCTGAATCACTTCGCTTTTTAGTTTTGAAAAAGAAAAGTATAAAGAAAATTGAAAGTATCATGCACCGTATTGCGCCGCATGCCAACAACCTTCCAGCTTTGGTAGCTCCTGTAAATGAAGTAGAAAAGTCGAGTTTAAAAGACTTGTTCGGTAAAGGTCTGGCTTTGGGTACTTTTCTGATTTGGTTCACCTTTTTTATGAGCTTGCTGATTATTTATATGATCTCAAGTTGGATGCCAACATTACTGACCAATGCAGGTTTTAATTTGTCTCATGCATCGTGGCTCACTTCTATCTTTCAGGTGGGTGGAACCATAGGTGCCATCGTATTGGGCTTACTCATGGATAAGTCTGATGCCACCAGAATCCTCAGCAGTGCTTATGTTTTAGGTGGGATGTTCCTCATCTGTTTAGGTTTTGGGATTGAACATGCGAATACCTTGTTATTGATGCTTGCCATGTTTGGGGTAGGCGTAGGGATTAGTGGTTCACAAGTGGGTGCGAATGCTTTTTCATCTGGTTTTTATCCAACCCATTGCCGTGCTACAGGGGTAAGTTGGGCCAATGCGGCTGGACGGGCAGGCTCTGTCGTCGGATCAATCATGGGGGGCTGGTTAATGTCATTAGATCTATCCAGTTTTACGATTTTGAGCCTTCTTGCGATCCCTGCATTTTGTGCCGCTATCTCAATGCTATTGATTAAACGCCTTAAAAAAGACCAGCCTAAGATTGCAGCGGCTTTAGGCTAAGGTCAAATAATCACCCTAAAAATAAATTGCTGTCTCAAAGGATGATACAGCGTCTTTGCTATGGATGACCTATCTTATGTACACGCTAAAAAGACATACGCTAACGTTTGGTTTATGCACATTGATTTCTGGTGTAAGCCCGACATTGTGGGCTTTTGATCCAAATCAGCCTATTCAGGATGAATGGAAATTTACTTTAAAGAATGCGCTGATCAATCGAGATTATCAGAATCCAGAGGTCAAAGATTTTGGAAGCTGGTCTCAAGGGGCTTCATTGTTTTATACCTCAAATTTGCGCGATACCCCTTTACATATTTTAGATCAGCCGATTCGGATTGGTGCTGATGCTTCGGTTCAATATGCTGTCCGTTTAAGTGCCGATAAGCATGTCTCTGATACGGTTTTACCTTTTGATAGACAAACCCAGTCGCAGGCAAGTGACTATCTAAAATATGGAGCGACTTTAAAACTCGCTTATGACAAAACGCTGCTGAGTGTGGGTGAATTATGGCTAGATTTACCTGTAACCACTTCAGATGCTAGCCGTCAGTTAATTACATCTTACTGGGGAACAAATTTAAAGTCGCAGCTTTCTGATCAGTTGTATGCTGAAATTGGACGGGTAGAAAAAGTTTCTCCACGTAATGAAGAGGACTTTCGCCGCTTCTCCTTTACCTCGAATGGTCGAACTGAATACTCTGATGGCTTGAATTATCTCGATCTGCGTTATCAGTTCACACCTAGTCTAAAAGGGGAGTACTATTTTGGAAATCTGGAAGATTTATATAACAAACAGTATGTTGGTCTAGAGCATATATGGAAACAGCCAAGTTTTTCGCTTAATTCCAAGCTTAAATATTTTAATGCCAAAAATGATGGCAATCACTTCAAGATTGATGCCCAAAATCTTGGGGTGCTGGAAATGCTAAAAGTGAATAACCAGAGCTTTGGCGTGGGTTACCAGCAAATTATTGGTGAATCAGCTTATCCATTGCCTGATGGTTTTTTGCCTGAACTGTATTTTATTAACTGGAATACCACAGGATTCTTTAAAAAGGATGAAAAATCATATCATGTGATGTACGGTTATGATTTTAAAGATTATGTTCCGGGTCTGAATGCTTTAGTGAAGTATGTGTATGGACATGATTTTAAAACTGCCAATGGTGAAAAAAACCATGAAACTGAATCAAATGTTATTTTAAATTATGCATTTCAACAGCCCTCTTTAAAAGGCTTTGCACTTCAGTACTTACGTATTGATTATGATGTAAAACATGGAAATGACTTTAGTGAAAATCGTTTTTTTGTGAACTATACAAAGCGGTTTTAATCGATATGTATGGTGTTAAAAGAGTGCTTATGCACTCTTTTTTATGACTTAACTTTTCTAAATCTCTATTTTTGAAATAAATAATTTAATATCAAAATCTTATGATATTTATTAATATACAGAAATTCAGCAATATGAGAAAAATAAAGATTAAACATAGATCCGATCTTCACGACAGCGAACGTGATCTCCAAGAGAGAGAACATCACTGTCTTCTATCTATTGATTACAAAAGTTAATATTTTCTATGTCTTTGATTAAAATATCTGTATCTTCGATTTGAAAATTTTGTGCAAAATTAGTGGCTATCCCATTGGAATCTACGAAAAAAATAGCATCTTTAAATATGATTTTTGCTCTAGGATCCCCACGATAAATATGTGTAGTTGGATGAATTAACTTTATAAACTGATTTTTTTTGATCGTCCCTTTGCAAAATGCATAGTCTTCAAAATTTCCTTCTGGCCTATTGGTCGAAAAACGCATATAAAAAGGAATGTAGTAAATAATTCCTGATTCTTGTTCAGATATTTGATTTGAATGTGTTTTTGTTGAAATGAAAATATCTCCCATAGCAAGAGTAGATATATGATATAAGCAAATAAAAATAAAAGTTTTTTTAAGCATAAAATATATTCTAAAGATTGGGTAGAGTATTCATAAAAATATTCTACCCTATTTCAATTAATGTACTAATTCAGGCGTATGGATTGGTGCTTGTCGAATATGCGCGTATTGTTGCCAAGCATAAGCTATTTTAAACAATACTGGCTCATTAAATTCTCTCCCTAAGATTTCCATTCCGACTGGAAGTTTGATATTGGAATCACTTTGATTAACCATTGCAGCAGGTAAATTCATCGCTGGAAATCCAGAAAAAGGGCTGAGGCGGTTATTTGTGCCTGCATTAGGCGTACCACCCACTACGGATGGTAAACCTTGCATGGTTGGATATAGCAAAACATCGTATCCTTGCCCTTTAGCCGTGCCATCGGCGCTTAAATTATTCAATGCATTATTCAAACGAGTTCTTACATAATTAGGTCGCTCGTAAGCATTTAATTGATATGCTGCTTGCATCGCTGATGATGTTAAGTCGATGTTGTAAATACCAAAATTACTACGTGCCTCACCGCTAGCTAAAATTTCATCATAGCTGAGATAATGATGATCTTTAGCATTTGACCAAGACTGTAAGTATGTCGTTAAACTGGACTTGAATTGAAATGCAGACATACTGGTGTATTTGGTTAAAATAGTTGATAAATCATCGATAGTTACATCTTCAACGATGGCACCCGCAGCTTTTAATTGAGAAATGGCACTTTCCATTGCCTGATTTACTATTTTTGCTTCATCTGTATCTGCGGAGCTAAAAAGTGCTCTTACCACCCCAATTCTTGCTCCTCTCAGTCCATTTGTATCCAAGCTAACCTTATAGTCATTTGGAACATTGGTCATGAATTGATAAGCCGTGGCATTTCCAATATTTATCGCATCAATATCGATACTGGTACGTTGATTCGAAGATCCATATGCATCATAACCGACCATACTATTCATCAAGAGTGCACAATCTTCGACATTACGACACATTGGGCCAGCCGTATCCTGAAATGGAGATAATGGAATGATGCCACTTTGGCTAATCAACCTCAGGCTTGGTCTTAAGCCATATAATGCCTCTACAGAGGAAGGGATACGAATAGATCCTCCTGTATCAGTACCAATGCCCACCATGGCTAAGCTTGCTGCAATTGCTGCACCTGTTCCAGAAGATGAGCCACCAGGACCTTTTGCTAAATCATATGCATTTTTAACTTGACCACCATTCGGATGAGTTCCATCTCCTTGATAACTAAATGCAAATTCATCTAAATTAGCCTTACCAATAATAATTGCTCCGGCTTGCTTAATATTGTTAATGATAAATGCATTTTGCTCAGGTTGGCTGTTCATCAATGCCTTAGAGCCTGCACTTGTAGGCATATCCGACGTATCAATATTATCTTTAGGTAAGACGGTTACACAGTGTAATGGCCCTATTAATTTTTTATTTATTTTAAAATATTCATCTAATTTATCAGCTTCAGCTAAAGCCTGCGCATTTATTGTGATGATGCTATTTAAAGTAGGTCCTTGTTTATCATATGCATTTATACGATCTAAATAACCTTGTACAACCTGATGACAAGTTGTTCCACCGTCTAAAATTGCAGTTTGCATTTGAGCAATTGTTCCCTCAACAAAGTTAAATTTCGTTATGGTTGGGGTGGGAGTACTTGTATCTTGATGGTCAGAATCGTCATCGCACCCAGTTAATAAGCTGATACTAACTAAAAGTGTGGCTAGATATTTTGATTTAAAATCATTCATTTGAGTGCCTTGGAAACCTAACTTTACATTGGTTACAATTAGCAATGTTTATGCCAATTGCTTCTAATCAAAAATAGTTGCTCGGTTTCTATGCAAAACAAGTTGATTGTTTTGTTGATAGTTCGTGCCAGTAAAAAGAGTGCTTATGCACTCTTTTTTATGACTTAA
>NZ_LZPJ01000080.1:0-45168 GCF_001729365.1 Acinetobacter sp. YK3 | reverse complement strand
ATCCATATATATGCAATTTCATATATATTAAATTCGATTATTTCTAATCAAATCAATCATCCTTACCTTTTTGGGCCAGATACTTTATAGAAAATTGATCATTTTGGAATATAAGTTAAGCAAATGAGTCACTGAGCTGCCGCACTTTTTCTTCTAATATGCCGCTACTGAATAGTAATAGCTTAACGTTTTAGGTTCACAATGACTCAATTGCCAAAAGCGAAACGTACTTTGTTGAGTACACAAACGGCGAAAAGAATTTTGCATAGCCGTAAAAGCCACCAAGCACGTCATATCTTTGCCAATGCTGTAGATCGTGTCTTTCGTGGACAACAGCTTGCCCTTTCAGGCAAGACACCTTTTGACATCGTCTATCAACGTGAAATTATCAGCTTGCGTCACTACACCACGGATCATACGACAGCAAAACATCGAATTCCTCTAGTCATTGTGCCTCCCCTTGCAGCCAACATGCTGATCTATGATTTATTTCCAAATCGTAGTTTAGTCCGTTATTTTCTTGCACAAGGTTTTGATGTTTATTTAATTGATTGGGGTACACCGAGTCTGCGACAGGCAAAATATAATCTCGGTACTTATGTCAAAACCTTTATGCCAGATTTTATTGAACAGATCCGCCAGCATAGCGGTCAACAACAACTTTCATTCTATGGATGGAGTTTAGGTGGCGCACTTTCGCTTTGCTACACCTCTCTCTTTAAAGATAAGAATATTCAAAATATCGTGATTCTGGCATCACCCATTAATACGCATAATTCAGGTTATATGGGCAAGTTTTATCAAAAACTGACTGCACCCGCGCAATGGATTCGTAGCAATACCAAGTTCCGTATCTATCAGGTGCCTAGTCGCGTCTTCCATATCCACGGCTGGCAAAATACCTTGGGATTTAAACTGACCGATCCGATTGGAAACTTTAAGAATTACTGGGAACTGGTTAAAAATCTGAATGACCGTCAGTTTGTGATTAATCACGCGACTTCCAGCTCTTTTGTCGACAATATGCTGGCTTACCCAGGGGGCGTCATGCGCGATATCATTTTACGTTTCTGGATTGATAATGAACTTTCCACAGGAATGGTGAAATTCGGTGAGCAAACCGCGAATCTAAAAGATATTGATTGTTCAGTACTGGCAGTAGGTGGAAGCACCGATATTATTGTGACTGCTGAGGCGGTACGTCCGCTGATGGATTTAATTAGCAGTACCGATAAACAATTTGAAATCGTCCCGGGCGGACATATGGGACTTGTCTCAGGTAATCAGGCTCCCCATTCCGTTTGGCCCGTAGTCACCAAGTGGCTGGCACAACGTTCTGACTAATTATTTTCAGCAAGATCAGGCTGTAAGGTTTAATAAACCGAGCAGCCTATATAAATAACTCAGGCAAAATGCTGCTGGCGATGTAGCACCAGACTTTCAACATTTACAGGTGTTCCCAACAGATAGCCTTGCAACTGATTGCAGCCTAAACTGGTCAAAATATCGGCCTGTTGTTGTGTTTCTACGCCTTCCGCGGTCACAGTCAAACCCAGCTTTGCTGCTAAATGGATAATGCTTTCCAAAATCGCTTCTTCTTTTGAATTCGGCTGCAAGTCAATCAAAAAGCCCCGATCAATTTTAAGCTCATCCACAGGTAAGTCTTTTAAATACAGGAAACTCGAATAACCTGTCCCAAAATCATCAATGGCAATACGAATCCCTAACTTCCGCAAGCGTTCCAAAGTACGGATACTGGAATCGATATGATGCATCGCTGTTGATTCGGTAATTTCAAGGATCAAATGATGTGGCTGGATTTGATACTGCTCGAGCAGTTGTTCCAGTACGCTAAATAACTTTTTATTTTCAAACTGAAGAGCCGACAGATTGACTGCAATCGGGTAAAACGCACTGTTATTTCGTTCCCATTTCTGGATCTGCTGACAGGCTTGCTCGAGTGCCCAGTATCCCATTGGAATAATCAAACCGGTTTTTTCTGCCCCTTCGATAAACATTTGCGGCGTTAACAATCCTAGACTTGGATGTTTCCAGCGAATCAAGGCTTCGACACCACAGACTTCGTAGTTAGCCGTAAATTTAGGCTGGTAAAATAAAACAAATTGCTGCTCATCGACCGCTTTATATAAATCATTAATCAACTTGGACTGACTGCGGACATCGTGCTGGTCAGACATTGAATGGAACATGGTATAGGTATTGCGGCCCTGCTCTTTGGAGATCAGCATCGCGACATCAGCATTAATTAAAATGTCCTGCACATTTGTGGCATGTTCAGGATACATGGCAATCCCGACACTGGCAGAGATATTGATATCTTTGGTCGCAATTAAATAGGTTTCCTGAATGTAATGCAGAATATTTTCTGCAAGCTGCATCGCTTCATTAATATCCGTATTTTCGGCAATTAAGACAAACTCATCACCACCAATCCGAAACAGCTTATGGCGGCTATTGTCTAATTTATTATGCAAACGGTTCGCCATTTGAATCAGAAGCTGATCACCAATATGATGCCCAAAAGCATCATTCACCGACTTGAAACGGTCTAGATCGATATATAAAAAAGCCGCTTTTTGTTCATGCAGACGATGGTGACTAAATACGACTTCAGCATAATCGGTCAGAAATAAACGATTGGGTAATTTTGTCAGTGCATCGTGTAAGGACTGTGTAGCCAACTCTTTATTAATTTTTGTGAGCTGTTCATTGCGTTCTTCCAGACGGGCTTCCAACACCGCAACTGCAAAACCTGCAACGAAAACCAGACTAGTAATAAAAATAATAGTAAAGAGTAAAACGCTTTGTTCGGTCTGATCCGAGGTCAGGATTTGAGCCAGACTTTCATCAAAATAGGTGGCTGCCATGCCCGTATAATGCATGCCAACAATACTAAATGCCATCAGGACAGCGATGATTGCTTTAAGTAAAGTTCGATATTTGACAGCGCTTTTATATTTGAAAATGAAAAAGAAACTTAAACCAGAACCACTAATCGCAATCAGTACCGAGCAAATCACCAACAGTGGATCATAATGCATGCGGTGGTGTTCAACCGTTAACGCCAGCATGCCGGTGTAATGCATACCCGATATTCCAAGGCCCATAAAAACGGCACCGAGAATCAAACGGGGCAACGGTAACGTGGGTCGTGAGGTTAACCATACTGCAAAAATGGAAGCCACCGCACCCACTAAATAGGACAGTACAGTTAAATTAACATCAAAATGATACCCTTCTGGCAAATGGCTAGCCAGCATTCCCACAAAGTGCATTGACCATATCGCTAATCCCAAGATTAGCCCACTCGCCACTAAAATGCTTTTTTCAAATTTTTTATAAGCAACTTTAAAAACGAGTTCTTCCATTGAAACTGCAGCATAGCATGTCGCTATTGCAACCAAAATGGAAACGATGACCAATGTGCTATCGTAATCAACGTGAACCATAAAGGACTTCCATGATTATTCAGTACTTTTTTTTATTTGATGAGCAAAAATGCTCGAAATCCGAACGACCTTCCACACCCCAAAAAGCAATGAATCTGTGATTCATAAACTTTCCTTAACAATAGCATCATCTCACATAAGGTCAAGTCCTTTTCACTTTATAAATCAATAGAATAAAAGCAAATGTTAAATTCAAGCCGATGAAAAACCTTATTTTTTTATTTCAACTATTTCCTAGAGACCCATTTATCTTTATCAGCGTTTATTTAATTTTCACTTTATTGCTTTTAATTTGTTTTGAATCGTATCTCTACGAAAAAATCATAGCGCATTGTTATTCTCAATCAGTGATCAATCTCTCATAAAAAAAGCTTAAAACTTAAACAATACTAATCTGATTTTTTTGCCCATATTGTTATAACTCTGTATCTGCTCACATAAAAAAGCCCTTGCATAAACAAGGGCTTTCTAAAGATTAAACTAAAACTTAGTTCTTCTCTTTATCTACGATTTTGTTTGCATGAATCCAAGGTACGAAAAAAGATGAAAGCACTACTTTCATCTTTTTGAGGCACGTAAAGATAAACATAAAAAACCCACTCAAATAGAGTGGGTCTTCGCATTCAAATCAATTGATTCGAGAAATTAGTTTTTCTCTTTATCAACAATCTTGTTCGCTTGAATCCAAGGTATGAACGAGGACTAGCAGAGCACCGCTCTGCCCGAGTGCAAGAGCGAAGTCTTACTTCGCTAACGCACGTTTCAAGCTAAAGAAAAAACTTAGTTTTTCTCTTTGTCTACGATTTTGTTCGCTTGAATCCAAGGTACGAAAAAAGATAAAAGCACTGCTTTCATCTTTTTGAGGCACGTAAAGATAAATATAAAAAACCCACTCAAATAGAGTGGGTCTCCGCATTCAAATCAATTGATTCGAGAAATTAGTTTTTCTCTTTATCAACAATCTTGTTTGCTTGAATCCAAGGCATCATCGCACGTAATTTAGCACCAGTTACTTCGATGCCATGCGCTGCGTTTTGACGACGACGAGCAGTCATTGATGGATAGTTCAATGCGCCTTCCTGAATGAACATCTTCGCATATTCACCAGACTGGATACGTTTCAATGCATTACGCATTGCTTCACGAGACTGTTCGTTGATGACTTCAACGCCAGTTACGTATTCGCCATATTCAGCATTGTTCGATACTGAATAGTTCATGTCAGCGATACCGCCTTCGAACATCAAGTCAACGATTAATTTAAGTTCGTGTAAGCATTCGAAGTAAGCCATTTCTGGTGCATAACCAGCTTCAACCAAAGTTTCGAAGCCCATTTTAACCAATTCAACAGCACCACCACAAAGAACTGCTTGCTCACCAAATAAGTCAGTTTCAGTTTCTTCACGGAAAGAAGTTTCGATAATACCGGTACGGCCGCCACCTACGCCAGAAGCATAAGAAAGAGCAACGTTACGTGCATTACCAGAAGCATCTTGATGGATTGCGATAAGATCAGGAACACCTGAACCACGTTGGTATTCTGAACGAACTGTATGACCTGGTGCTTTCGGTGCAACCATGATCACATCTAGATCTTTACGTGGAACAACTTGGTTATAAAGAATAGAGAAACCATGAGCAAATGCTAAAGTTGCACCTTCTTTGATGTTCGGTTCAATAACGTCACGATAAAGTTGAGATTGGAATTCATCTGGAGTCAAGATCATGACTAAGTCAGCTTGCGCTACAGCAGCTGGAACTTCAGATACTTTAAGACCAGAATTTTCAGCTTTTTTCCAAGATGCTGAACCAGCACGTAAACCAACAGTTACGTCTACGCCAGAGTCTTTCAAGTTAAGTGCATGTGCATGACCTTGTGAACCATAACCAATGATTGCAACTTTCTTGCCTTGGATGATAGATAAGTCACAGTCTTTATCGTAAAAAATTTGCATCTGTTTACTCCGCTAAAATTGTTGTCATTTCCCTTGTTCTGCAAGGACAGATCTTTTGTTGGTTCCCCCAGGATTACCGTTCTGGATGATCCCCCCTCTTTACAAAGAGGGGTTGGGGGAGATTTTTAAATTGTTAAAACTTTTTCGCCGCGTGCGATACCTGATACACCAGAGCGAACCACTTCAAGAATGGTATTTTCTGCGAGCGCATCAATAAAACCATCAATCTTTTCAGTCGTACCCGCAATCTGAATCGTATAGGTCGTCGGTGTAACATCTACGATTTGCGCACGGAAGATGTCAGCAGTACGTTTGATTTCCGCACGCGCTGCACCTAATGCCTTGACCTTAATCAGCATCAATTCACGTTCAATGTGTGAACCTTCTGAAAGGTCAACCACTTTTACAACTTCAACCAGTTTGTTGAGTTGTTTGGTGATTTGCTCAATTTTATGATCGTCACCATAAGTGGTTAAAGTCAGACGAGATAAAGTTTCATCTTCAGTTGGCGCAACATTGAGGGTTTCAATGTTGTAGCCACGTTGGCTGAAAAGACCAACAAGACGAGAAAGCGCACCAGCCTCGTTTTCAACGAGTACAGAAATAATATGTCTCATTATGTACGCTCCCCTTTACCTAACCACATATCCTTCATGGACTGACCAGCAACCAGCATTGGGTATACATGTTCAGTACGGTCAACCATGACATTAATGAATACACATTTATCATTAATTGCCATCGCTTCAGCTAATTTAGATTCCAGCTCATCTGCGTGGTTAATCTGAATGCCAACGTGACCATAAGCTTCCATTAACTTGGCAAAGTCAGGTAATGAATCTACATAAGAACTTGAATGACGTCCTTCATAGTTCATGTCCTGCCACTGTTTCACCATGCCCAGCGCTTGGTTATTCAAGCAGAGAATTTTCACATTCAAGCCATATTGCTTACATGTTGATAATTCTTGAATACACATCTGGATTGATGCTTCACCTGTAATACAAACCACTTGCTGGTCAGGGAATGCAAGCTTTGCAGCCATCGCATACGGTAAACCAACACCCATGGTGCCCAAGCCACCAGAGTTGATCCATTGGCGTGGACGTTTGTATTTGTAGTAGTTGGCACCAAACATTTGATGCTGGCCTACGTCAGAGGTAATAATCGCTTCACCATTGGTCACACGATCAAGTGCTTCAACCACTTGTTGCGGCTTCATCACACCATTCTGACCTGCTTCGTAACGTAAACCATGTACTTTGCGCCACTCATTAATCTGAGACCACCATTCCGCAATTGCTTCAGAGTTTGGCTTCGATACATTCATCTGTTTCAGCTGCGCTAACATTTCTTGAAGCACTGGCTCTACTGCACCCACGATCGGGATGTGCGCCATAATGGTTTTCGAAATTGCTGCTGGGTCTACATCAATATGAATGACTTTTGCATTGGTACAGAATTTTGCAGGATTATTAGTTACACGGTCATCGAAACGTGCGCCAATTGCCAGAATCACATCTGCATTATGCATCGCCATATTGGCTT
This sequence comes from Acinetobacter sp. YK3, assembly GCF_001729365.1. NCBI lineage: Bacteria > Pseudomonadati > Pseudomonadota > Gammaproteobacteria > Moraxellales > Moraxellaceae > Acinetobacter > Acinetobacter sp. YK3. Next base: position 38,195 of record NZ_LZPJ01000080.1, on the reverse strand, counting down.
CATAGGTACCATGCATTCCCAACATGCCCACGAACTGTGGATCATTGCCCGGGAAAGCACCTAGGCCCATCAAAGTATTTGTTACTGGATAGCCAAGTAAATGCGCCAGCTCAGTCAATAAGCCAGAAGCATTGCCCTGAACAACACCACCACCGGTATAAATGATCGGGCGTTTTGCAGAAATCAGTTCATCAATCGCTTTACGAATTTGGCCTGAATGACCACGTGAAGGCGGCTGATATGAGCGCATCTTCACTTTTTCAGGATATTCGTAGGCAAATTTTTCTGCCGGATTGGTTGCATCCTTTGGAATATCAACCACAACCGGACCTGGACGGCCAGATGCAGCAATATAGAATGCTTTCTTGATAATTGCAGGAATTTCGCTAGCGTGACGCACCTGGAAACTATGTTTTACGATTGGACGAGAAATACCAACCATATCTGTTTCTTGGAACGCATCTTCACCAATCAGATGGCTTGCAACCTGACCAGACAAAATCACCATTGGGATTGAGTCCATGTAGGCTGTAGCAATTGGAGTGACGGTATTGGTCGCGCCTGGTCCTGAGGTGACCAGTACTACACCAGTTTTACCCGTTACGCGTGAGTACGCATCTGCCATATGACCAGCAGCTTGCTCATGACGCACGAGGTAATGGTTAATTTTGTCTTGTTGAAATAGCGCATCGTAAATATGTAATACAGCGCCGCCTGGATACCCAAAAACATGCTCTACGCCTTCGTCCGCGAGGGCACGAACGAGCATTTCACCACCAGATAAAAGTTCCAACGTGATTCACCCTAGTGTTAGCACAATTTATGGGAGACATAAATTGTGTGTTATTCATTAACTTTTGCACTTCTTATAAGTGTGCGTATTCTACTCGTTTTTGCTGTAATAGGAAAAATTTTCTGAGACTCATCAGCCGTATAAACTTGATGACATCTCGAATCAAAATATGCTGGGATAAGCAAATTTCAAAAAATCATTCTCTCGGCTAGAAAGAATGTCCATTACAAGCCATGACATTTATTCGAAGGGTGATCAAATAAGCGCATATAAAACTTAAGAAAGCATTCTTGTTTCTTTCATAAGCAAAGTCAAGAACAAAGAAAAGGTTTTTAACGAATATTTTTTAGCTGTTGTTTTTTTAAACATATTTCACAGAATAATTTGGTCTTTTTAAATGTCCTTTTGTCAAAAAACTGTTTTCTTTTTAAGTAAAAATAGGCATTGTAAACGACTCAATTCAGCATTTTGATCGAATATAAACAGCATTCTCTTGGGGAGATCAAATATGAAATCATCTTATTTAAAATCAAGCTTATACACATTAGTAACAACAGCAATATTATTGTGTTCAAGCCAGAACCATGCACAGCAATATTATAAATGGATGGATGCCAATGGCTCGACCCATTACACCACGACACCGCCACCGAAAGGTGCAAAAAGACTGGATAAAGTTTCGACTTATGGCAGCAGTCATCAAGTGAAACAGAATCCACCTCAGCAGGATAATGCAGCGACTAGCCCGAATACTGCACCCCAAGTACCTCAAGCTGAACCTGAAGTGCCAGCAAATACGGTCAAACCACAAACTCCACCTGCAAACACACCACAATCTGTTCATTAAAGCGTGTACTGATCTGCAAGCGACTTTTAAGACAGGTGAGCTTGCAGATAAAATCCCGATCTAAAAACTGACATTTCCTGCAATTTTGCGCTATGCTGTGCAGCAATCTTAACTTTACTTTTTTGTTGTATCGCATATCCCTATGACGACTTCTCACATTGACTCCGAATATCAAGCAAGTGCCATTGAGCCTCAAGTTCAACAAGACTGGGACAATCGCAAAGTTTTTAAAGTTGCAGACACTGTAGAGGGTAAACATCGCTATATCCTGTCGATGTTCCCTTACCCAAGTGGCAAGCTGCACATGGGGCATGTGCGTAACTATACAATTGGCGACGTCATCAGCCGCTTTTATCGTTTAAAAGGCGAGACTGTCCTACAGCCAATGGGTTGGGATGCTTTCGGTTTACCAGCTGAAAATGCAGCGATTGCACATCAGGTTGCACCTGCCAAATGGACATTTGAAAACATCGCTTATATGCGTGACCAATTAAAAAAATTGGGCTTGTCTGTCGATTGGGATCGTGAATTCGCAACCTGTACACCAGAGTATTATCACTGGGAACAATGGTTATTCGTACAGCTTTATAAAAAAGGCTTGATCTATCGTAAGCTTTCAACAGTGAACTGGGATCCTGTAGACCAGACTGTTTTAGCCAATGAACAGGTTGAAAATGGTCGTGGCTGGCGTTCAGGTGCATTGGTCGAAAAACGCGATATTCCAATGTACTACTTCCGCATCACGGACTATGCACAAGAATTATTAGATGACCTAGATACCTTACAAGACGGCTGGCCTCAACAAGTGTTGACCATGCAACGTAACTGGATCGGTCGTTCAACAGGCATGGAAATCACCTTCCCTTCTGCCAATTCAGCAATCTATGCTGATGGCTTAACTGTTTATACCACGCGTGCTGACACACTTATGGGTGTGACATACGTTGCGGTTGCAGCAGAGCACCCGCTAGCGCTTAAAGCTGCTGCCCTCCAATCAGAAGCAGGCAACCCTGAATTGGCTGCATTTATTGAAGAATGCCGCATGGGTTCGGTAGCAGAAGCGGATTTAGCCACTGCTGAAAAGAAAGGCATGGCAACAGGTTTGTTCGTAAAACACCCTGTAACTGGTGAAGAGCTTCCAGTCTGGATCGCAAACTACGTATTAATGTCTTATGGTTCTGGCGCAGTAATGGCTGTACCAGCACATGACGAACGTGATTTTGAATTTGCTAACAAGTTCAATTTGACCATCAAGCAAGTGATTGATGCCAAAGGTGCTGATGATGCAGATTATTCTGCAACTGAATGGCAAGAATGGTATGGCTCGAAAGAAGGCAAACTGGTTAACTCTGGTGAGTTTGACGGTTTAGCATTCCAAGCGGCTTTCGATGCATTCCTCGCAAAATTAGAACCACAAGCTTTGGCAAACGCTAAAGTTCAATTCCGTTTACGTGACTGGGGTGTTTCTCGTCAACGTTACTGGGGTTGTCCAATCCCGATGATCAACTGTAACAGTTGTGGTCAGGTGCCAGTTCCAGAAGATCAATTGCCAGTGGTATTACCGACTAATGTCGTTCCAGATGGTTCTGGTAACCCATTGAATAAAATGCCTGAGTTCTATGAAACCAAATGTCCAAGCTGTGGCGGCGATGCACGTCGTGAAACAGATACATTGGATACTTTCGTAGAATCATCTTGGTACTATGCACGCTATGCTTCTCCAGACTTTACTAGCGGTATGGTAAAACCTGAAGCTGCACAAAACTGGCTTCCTGTGAACCAATATATCGGTGGTGTAGAGCACGCAATTCTGCACTTACTTTATGCACGTTTCTTCCATAAATTGATGCGTGATGAAGGCGTGGTACAAGGTAATGAACCATTTACTAACTTGTTAACACAAGGCATGGTTTTGGCTGATACTTTCTATCGTGAAGCAGAAAACGGTAAGAAAACTTGGTTCAACCCTGCTGACATCGAATTAGAACGCGATGAGAAAGGTCGCATCCTGTCTGCAAAATATTCAGGTGATGGTCAGGAAGTTGTGATCGGCGGACAAGAAAAAATGTCTAAGTCGAAAAACAATGGTATTGATCCACAAGCGATTATTGATCAATACGGTGCAGATACAGCACGTGTATTCATGATGTTTGCTGCACCACCAGATCAATCATTGGAATGGTCAGATGCCGGCGTAGAAGGCGCAAACCGTTTCTTGAAACGTGTATGGCGTTTAGCGGCAGGCTTCCTTGAAAAAGGCAATCAAGCGACTGCGATTGATACTGCAAATCTTTCTAAAGATGCGCAAGATTTACGTCGTAAAACGCATGAAACCATCCAGAAAGTGGGTGATGACATCGAGCGTCGTCATGCCTTCAACACCGCCATTGCAGCATTGATGGAATTACTCAATGCCAGCAACAAGTTTGAAGCGAAAGATGATAATGATGCTGCTGTCGCACGTGAAGCGATCACGACGCTTCTTACCTTGCTTGCACCATTTGCACCACATTTAAGTCAAACTTTATTGACTCAGTTTGGTCTGGAACTCACTACAGTTGAATTCCCGCAAGTCGATGAGTCTGCATTAACACGTAATACACAAACGATTGTTGTACAAGTGAATGGTAAACTTCGTGGTAAGTTAGACGTCGCAGTTGATATGTCTAAAGATGACTTATTGGCTCTGGCAAAAGCTTTACCAGAAGTTCAACAATTCTTGACTGGCCCGACCAAGAAAGAAATTGTGGTACCAAATAAACTCGTTAATTTAGTTGTTTGATAATCCCTTTCAACCTCTCTTTCACTAAAAAAGAGAGGTCCCCTCAATTGAATAAAGAGGGCTTGGGGAAGATGAATAAATAGAGGAATAAATATGCACTTAGCGCAACGTGCAGCTGCTATCGTTCTCACTTTAGGCCTAAGTGCAGGCTTAGTCGGCTGCGGCTTTCATTTGAAAGGAAGTAACCCAACAGCAGCACCATTGGTGTATAACAAGCTATCTTTAGCCTTGCCTGGCAACACGGGCGAGCTTGAAAACCGACTCAGCATTTACCTCAGTGCAACGGGCGTACAACTCAGCAATGCCAATGATGCCTATGTGCTTCGCATTCTAGATTACACCCCTCGCCGTCAGCTCCTCAACGGTAAATTAACCGAAGTATTATTACGCTTAACCGTGACGTTCCAGATCGAAGATCGTCAGGGCCGTAAGATTACTGAACCGCGTACACTCACCGCTTCTCGCACTTACCAATACGATGTGGCAACAGTCAACACGGATAATCAACAAGAAGCGTATCTGAACCGTATTGTGATTGATGATGTGGCACAGCAGATCACACGTCAAATTGCTGCCAACCGTTTACCTAAAGCTCAGCCATAATCACGTATTATGAAACTGGATTATGTTCAAGCCTTAAAACGTGTCAATGAAGCTCGCGGTGCATGGATCATGCATGGACAAGAGCCGCTGCTTGAACAAAACTTGCTTGATGCATTTCGTAAAAGCTGGCAACAACAAGAAGTTGAACGCCAGCGCTACGATATTAGTAGCGTAAATGACTGGAAAAATGTCTTTAATGCGCTGAATAGCCTGTCCCTGTTTTCTCAACAACTTGCGATTGAAGTACATGGCAATATCAAGCCTGATGCCAATGGCTTGAAACAACTGAAAAGTTATATTCAACATAATGAACATAACTTGCTATTGATCGTTCTGCCGAAACAAGACAGTAGCAGTTTAAAGTCAGCTTTTTTTCAGGTGGTTGAAGCCAACGGCGTGGTTGTGCCACTGACTGCAACCTATCCGCAAGATCGACAGCGTATCCTCGCCATCGAAGCAGAAAAGTTAAATATCCAGCTCAATAATGATGCTTGGCAATGGCTCATGCAGCATCATGAACATAACTTGCTGGCTGCCAAAAACAGCTTGATGCGAGTCGCAGATACGTTCCCAGACATTCAACAGATTCAGATTGAACAGCTTTATGCCTGCTTACAAGATCAGTCCCGCTATACCACTTATGATTTAAGTGATGCGGTACTTGCAGGAAATCTGGCCCAATCCGTGAAGATTTATCAGTACCTGATTGCTGCTGGTGAACCAGATAGTCTGATTTTGTGGACACTGAGCAAAGAAATGCGCTTATTAATGCAACTATTCGAGCAACCACACAATGCGATTCAGCTCGGCATCTGGAAAACCAAAGTTTCGCAATATCAACAGGCCTTACGCCGCTTGAATCCAAGACAGTTCTTAAACTGGCCTGATTTATTATTGCGAATTGATGCATCGATTAAAGGTATGTCGAAAGAGAATGCTGAACACTTGATGTTACAGGCATTGAGTGAATTATGTGGAACCACGCTATTTGCCCAACCCGCTTAAAACCAGATAATCCATCTCCTCATAATAACAACAGGCATTCACATGTCTTTTCATCTAGATCCCCATCAAACTGAGCAAATAAAAAATCTGTTTAAATCCGCGGATAGCCTGATCATCAGCGCTGGTGCAGGCATGGGTGTCGATTCTGGTCTACCCGACTTTCGCGGTAATCAGGGCATGTGGCAAGCTTATCCTGAACTCGGCAAACAGCGCCTTGATTTTACCGAAATCGCAAATCCAGCCGCTTTTAAACAACAACCAGATCTGGCTTGGGGATTTTATGGACATCGCTTGGCATTGTATCGGCAAACCCTTCCACATACTGGATTTCATGCACTAAGGCAATTGGCTGAATACTTGAAACTGCCCTATTTTGTATTTACGTCCAATGTAGACGGACAATTTCAAAAAGCAGGCTTTGATCCACAATCCATTTATGAATGTCATGGTTCTATTCACCATCTACAATGTCTTACAGCCTGTGAATCCGATATCTGGCCAGCAGATGAATTAACACCAGCAATTGATCATCAGCATTGCCAATGGCAAGGACAACTTCCACGATGTTCTCACTGCGGCAATCTTGCTCGCCCAAATATCTTGATGTTTGATGATTATACGTGGCTCAGTCAGCGTCAAAAACAACAGATGCATCGTCTCACGACTTTTTTAGAAGACCATTATCAACCTATTGTCATCGAATTGGGCGCAGGTACGGCGATACCAACCGTGCGTTATTTTAGCGAGCGTTTTGCCCCTAATCTGATTCGGATTAACCCGCGGGAATTTGCACTTCCATCAAAAGGTGGCATGGCCCTTCCCACCTGTGCCGAACAAGGCGCACGCAGTATTTATCAGATTTTTATAGAATAACTGAGCAGGAAAATAGAAAATAATTCTCATTCTAGATTAAAAATATTCACGCTTTATCCTTATTTCAATTTTATACTACGTTCAGTTTCTCACTTTTGACCTGCTGCCATGCCAAAAACAACCACTAAAAAAATCCAACCTCGCAAACTCATCATGATTGCTCTCGGTGTGCTTATCATCGCAGCGCTCGGATGGATGTTCTTTAAGCCTAAAGCCCAAGCACCGCAATATATCAGTGCTGAAGTTTCTCGCGGAGATATTGAAGACTCGGTATTGGCAACAGGTGTACTCGAAGCCACCAAAATGGTGAGTGTGGGTGCGCAGGTATCAGGTCAGGTGAAAAAGATGTATGTCCAGTTAGGCGACCAAGTTAAACAAGGTCAGCTAATTGCACAGATTGATTCGATTCGTCAGGAAAACGAAAAGAAAACAGCCGATGCCAATATTAAAAACCAACAAGCGCAATTGGCAGTACAGCAAGCCAATCTAGCCAAAGTCGAAGCTGAATATAAGCGCCAACAGGCCATGTACAACCAAGATGCAACCTCTCGTGCTGAACTGGAAGCAGCTTTGGCAAACTTTAAAACGGCGCAAGCTCAAATTGCATCGATCAATGCACAGATTGAACAATCTCGCTTAACACTTGCAACAGCTAAAGAAGATTTAGGCTACACCCGTATTGTTGCGCCAATGGACGGTACCATCGTGGCAATCGTGACCGAAGAAGGCCAGACTGTAAACGCCAATCAAACAGCACCAACCATTGTGAAACTGGCAAAGCTCGATACCATGACCATCAAGGCACAGATTTCTGAAGCCGATGTCATGAAGGTGGAAAAAGGCCAAACCGTTTATTTCACTACTCTAGGTAACAGCGACAAGAAACATTACGCGAAATTGCGTCAGGTTGAACCAGCACCAAACTCGATCAATACCGAAACCACCAGCAGTAACAGTTCATCGACTTCGAATGCAGCGGTGTACTACAACGCATTATTTGATGTACCAAATGAAGATGGCAAACTTCGTATCGACATGACGGCACAGGTTTACATCGTACTTGCTGATGCCAAAAATGCATTAACCATTCCAGCAGCAGCAATCCAGACTCAACGTGGTAATCGTAGTGCTAAGGGCGGTCAAGGCAATCGATCAGCAGAACAAACGAAAAAATCAGATAGTGACAAAGCGCAACGTCCAAAACGTCTAGAGCTGAGTGAAGAAGAAAAAGCGCTTGTTGCACAAGGTAAAGCCTCTACAGGTATGGTACGTGTCTTACAGGCTGATGGTTCAGCACAACCACAACCTGTATTAATTGGTTTAAACAACCGTGTTACTGCACAAGTACTTAAAGGCTTGAAACAAGGTGATCAAGTGGTGATTGCCGATGCCTCTGACAGCTCAAATGAAGCTGCAAAACGTAGCAACCAACGTGCAATGAGAATGTAATATGACTCAACATCAAACACATTCATCACAGCCATTGCTTGAGGTTAGTAACCTCACCCGTGAGTTTCCTGCGGGTGAAGGTACTGTCCAGATTCTAAAAGGAATCGACCTCAAGATTTATGCAGGTGAACTGGTTGCGATCGTCGGGCAGTCTGGTTCTGGTAAGTCGACCCTGATGAATATTCTGGGTTGTCTGGACAAACCTACTGCGGGCAGCTATCAGGTCAATGGTCGTGAAACACGTCAGCTAGAGCCTGATGAACTGGCCCAATTACGCCGTGAATATTTTGGTTTTATTTTCCAGCGCTATCATTTACTTGGGGATTTAAGTGCCTCAGGTAACGTTGAAGTTCCTGCGATTTATGCGGGTGTCGACAGTCATCTACGTCAGGAACGTTCTGCTAAATTATTATCAGAACTCGGACTGGAAGAACGTTTACATCATCGCCCAAGCCAGCTTTCAGGTGGTCAGCAACAACGTGTATCCATCGCTCGTGCCTTAATGAACGGTGGTGATGTCATCCTTGCCGATGAGCCGACAGGTGCACTAGATAAGAATAGTGGTATTGAAGTGATGCGCATTTTGCGTGAGCTGAATGCCAAAGGCCATACCATTATTCTAGTCACACACGATCTGAATGTTGCGAAAAATGCGACCCGTATTATCGAAATCAGTGACGGTAATATTATTTCAGACCGTGCCAATGTGCCTGAAAATGAAGATAACGATTTAGAACATCAAACGCTGCAACGGACTCCACAGAAAAAAACCTCCGCTTGGCGTTCTTTCTTTGATCGCCTTGGTGAAGCATTCCGTATGGCCTTGCTTGCGATGAATGCACACCGGATGCGAACCTTCCTGACCATGCTCGGAATCATTATCGGGATCGCCTCAGTGGTCTCGGTCGTGGCGTTGGGGAATGGTTCACAAAAGCAGATTCTGGAAAATATCAGTAGTCTGGGAACCAACACCATTACCGTTTATCAAGGGCGTGGTTTTGGTGATAACTCACGTACCTCACAAGCCAAAACGCTGATCCCTGCTGATGCTGAAGCATTGGCAGAACAGCCTTATGTGGATGGGGTCAGTCCTTCAGCCAATACCAGTCTGACGCTGCGTTATAAAGATACTGAAGCCGCAGCGACTGTAAATGGCGTCAGCTCGGATTTCTTCTATGTACGCGGTATGACCTTTAAGTCGGGCCAGCCTTTTGATAAGGCCAGCGTGACACAACGTGCCCAAGATGTAGTGATTGATACCAACACAGAAAAGACCTTCTTTGCTGATGGTACCAATCCTGTCGGTCAGGTGCTGTTATTAGGCAGTGTACCAAGCCGTATTATTGGTGTGATTGATGCACAGCAAGGCTTTATGGGAAGTTCTGACAGCCTGAATGTTTACCTGCCCTACTCGACGGTGATGAGCCGTATGTTGGGTCAGTCCAATGTTCGCAGCATCATTGTGCGTATTAAAGACGAATATCCAAGTAGTGCTGCTGAAAATGCAATTCTGACCTTGCTGGAACAGCGTCACGGCGCACAGGATGTATTTACCCAAAACTCTGACAGTATTCGTGAAACCATTCAACAGACTACGGCCACCATGACCTTGCTAATTTCTGCAATTGCCGTGATTTCGCTCGTGGTTGGGGGAATTGGGGTAATGAATATTATGCTGGTTTCTGTAACCGAACGTACTCAGGAAATTGGGGTGCGTATGGCAGTGGGCGCTCGTCAAAGTGATATTTTGCAGCAATTCCTGATCGAGGCCATTCTGGTCTGTTTATTGGGTGGTGTACTCGGCGTACTGCTGTCTTTAGGGATTGGGCAGATTATTGGTCACTTCGCCAAAGGTGTGATTGAAATGAGTTATTCAACCACCTCGATTGTGGCAGCTTTTGTCTGCTCAAGTCTGATTGGTATTGTATTTGGCTTCTTGCCAGCAAGAAATGCGGCACAACTCGACCCAGTTGCTGCTTTAGCGAGAGAGTAAGGAATTTGAGTATGTCTTTTCAATTCACAAAATTAGGACTTGCACTGGTACTCACTGGCTCCTTGGCTGGCTGTTCTGCTGTGGTGAAAACCCCCTATAACGCCCCAACAGTACAAGTACCTCAACAGTTTCAGTATGATGCGCAAAAAAATAAGAATGTGAATCTAACTGATCAATGGTGGACACTGTTTAATGATGCCCAACTGAATCAATTGGTCGATCAGGTACTGGCAAAAAATAGTGATTTAAGCGTCGCAGGCATCACCCTGAAACAAGCCCGCTTACAAGCGGATTTGACTGAAAATAAACAAGGCCTGCGTACCAGCTCTACGGTTTCCACTGGTCATAGTTATGACCTACGTTCAGGTAATGGCTCTGATCGTGGTTTAACCACCAGCGCGGGGGTCAGCTATGAACTTGATCTATTTGGCAAGCTTGCCAGCCAAACAGAAGCCAGCCGTTGGGAAGCTTTAGCAAGTGAACAAGACTTGCAAGCCACTGCACAAAGTCTGGTTGGCACAACGGCGAAACTGTATTGGCAGCTGGGTTATCTGAATGAGCGTTATCAAACTGTTCAACAGAACTTGGCTTCGACTCAAAAAACCTATTCTCTAGTGCAGTCGCAATACAAGGCGGGTGCAGTTTCTGGTCTGGATCTCACTCAGGCAGAGCAATCGGTACAAAGCCAGAAAGCCAGTTTAAGTCAGATTGAACAGCAACGTGTTGAGACCCGTACTGCCCTTGCCGTTTTACTACATGAGCCAGTGCAACAATTGAATATCAAGGAACCTGCACAATTACCGCGCAATGCTTTGCCAAGTATCGCTACAGGCTTACCTGCTGATATTTTATCGCGCCGTCCAGACTTACAGGCTTCAGAATTACGCTTGCGTAAAACCTTAGCCACTAAAGATGCGACTAAAGCCAGCTATTATCCGTCGATTAACCTGACGGGAAGTCTCGGCTCTACAAGCACATCATTAACTCAGTTATTGAAGAATCCTGCTTTAACCTTGGGTGCGAGCTTAAGCCTACCTTTCCTGCAATATAATGATATGAAGAAAGATATTGCAATCAGTGATCTTGAGTATGATAAAGCGATTACTCAATATCGTCAGACGCTTTATCAAGCCTTTGCTGATGTGGAAAATGCCTTATCCAATCGCACTCAACTGAATCAGCAAGTACAGTTACAGCAACGTAATGTCGAGCTAGCAGATAAAACTGAACGCTTAACCGAAGTGCGTTATCGCAATGGTGCAATTGCCTTAAAGAATTTACTAGATGCACAGGAAACTACACGTAATGCCCGACTCAGCTTGGTTGAAACCAAGCAGAATCAATACAATGCGTATGTCACCTTGATGCAGGCACTTGGTGGAAGCCCTGTAAAAGAACTACCGAAACAATAGCCTTAGCGCTATTGTTTTGCGCGCTTATTCTTTCACCAGATCTGGATTATTCTGGATCTGTTGAATACGTTTAATCTTGTCCTGATCATCAAAAACAACTTCATAAGAAAGTTTCTGACCATTGAAATACATCTCGGTTGGAGAGCCAATCACTTCCCATAGACCAATGGTGGCAATATCCGCAGTCGTGTGCCATAGCGTACGGCTGATTCTGGCTGCTTTTGAGTAGCCTTGCTGGAAGGTATAAATCTCTTTACGTTCACCATTCACTGTTTCTGAAGTGACAGGTGCGCCCAATTCAGAAATCACATAATTTCGATGCTTCCCCACTTCTAAAACAGTCATATTCTTTTTATGTGGCTGGTTACTTGCCATCACTGCGGCACAACCTTGAAGTGAAAGAAGAGTGACTAATCCTAAAACAACAGCTATTTTCTTCACGTTTTAACCTACCCCGAAAGCTAAAAATAATATATTTATCGTCATTCTCTTTAGAATTTTCGATTAAACAAAAACCAGCATTAATTAGCATATAAAGTATGAGATGACAAATGATTAGTTATACTCATTGAGATATTTTCAACTGATCGTTTATTGTTGTGTTAAAAATTATGAAATAAGGCTTACTAGTTTTTTTATTGACGTAAATATTGCTGTTTTATGTGCTGATCAAAATATAATTATGTTGGATAAGCACAAAATTAGTTATATGGCATTTTCATTTTGATTATTCGGAAAATTTGCTATGTAACTGTAGCTAGGTAATTATGAATCTTGGTCGAGAACTTCAAGTGTTAGATCAGTGGATAGAGGACTTTCCAAAGATTGGTATGGAAACGCTCGGTGGAGAAGGCGGGCCTATGTATATCTTGGACATCGTAGTTATTGGCGTCACTAAACGATCTTTAAGTCTAGCCACTGGTTTGCGCGATTTGGTCAATGCTAAAAACATGACTTGCTCGCGGGCGATAGTTCGAATGCAGTTGGATACGGTAAGTCGCTTCTTGGCATATACGTATGTAGATGACCCTTCGGGAATGGCATTGGCCGTCATTGGTGGTAAGCCTTTGCACAAGTTCAAGTGTCGTGATGGAAAACAACTCAGGGACGGATACCTGATAGAGCGGATGAGCGAAAAGCACCCTTGGGTTAAAAATACATACAAATACACCTCGGGATATGTTCATTTCTCTGAAAAGCAGGTTTTCGATTCAATTCAATCCTTTGGGAATGATGAGGAGCGAACGGTTCAATTCCAAGTAAGCTCGGAGGACCATAAATTTCCAGAGGCTAGTTGGGTAGAAATTGTGCAATGCTTTAACGAAATGTTATCCATAGTCGCCCAGCTGTTTGCGACTTATAAAAATGAGCTAAAGTGGGCTGGAAGATGAAATCGCCTAACGCAGGCGTTATTTCCACAGTTTTGAAAAAACAAAGCCGCTATAAAAGCGGCTTTGTTTAATAATTTAGAGCAATCTAATTATTCATCATCCATCATGCTTTGGCTCATACCAACCGTATTAAAACCGCCATCAACATACATGATTTCACCCGTAATACCCGAAGCCCATGGCGAGCACAGGAACAATGCAGCATTGCCCACTTCTTCAATGGTCACATTACGTTTTAATGGCGCAATTTTTTCATTGGCATCTAACATTTTACGGAAAGACTTGATGCCTGATGCTGCCAAAGTACGGATTGGGCCCGCAGAAATTGCATTCACACGAATACCGTCTACGCCCAAGCTTGATGCTAAATAACGAACGCCTGCTTCTAACGATGCTTTCGCCATACCCATCACGTTATAGTTCGGCATCACACGCTCAGAACCTTGATAAGTCAAAGTCAATAAACAACCTTGGCGCGCTTGTAATAATGGTTTAGCCGCACGAGCCATCGCGATAAAGCTATATGCACTAATGTCATGTGCAATTTTAAAACCGTCACGATCGGTCACGTCAGTAAAGTCACCATCAAGCGTATGCGCTGGCGCAAAACCAATTGAATGCACCACACCATCCAAACCATCCCAGTGTTTTGCCAACTCGACAAAGGCATTGTCAATTTCTTGATCAACAGCAACATCACAAGGGAAAACCAAAGTTGAACCAAACTGTGCTGCAAAGTCATCAACACGTTTTTTCAGCTTTTCATTTGGATAAGTAAACGCGAGCTCTGCACCTTCACGGTGTAACGCTGCGGCAATACCGTAAGCAATTGATAATTTACTTGCAATACCGGCAATTAAAAAACGTTTACCAGCTAAAAGTCCTTGTGACATCTTATTCTCACTCGAAAAATTTTCACCACATGATGCCAAGATTCCAGCGCTTGCGGAATTGCATAATCCACCTTTTTTACAATCTTGCATAAAAAAATCGCCTTCACTGGAAGACGATTTGTATTTTTAGTTGAATCAGAACTTAATCATCGCCGCGAAGCAGACTCAATAAACGCAGGAATGAGTAATACATCCACACCAATGTCGCCAATAAGGCAATGGCACAGATCCACTCAAATGCTTTTGGTGCACGTTGAGCAGCGGCATTTTCAATCAGATCAAAGTCCAGAATCAGGTTTAATGAGGCAATCACAGCCACAAAAGCAGCAAAGCCAATACCCAACCAGTTACTTTCAAAGATATAAGGGATGCTCGATCCAAAAGCTAAACGCAAGATAATCTGCACCACAAACACCAGTGCAATGGCGATGGAAGCAGAAATGACAATTGCCTTAAATTTTTCAGTGGCACGAATGATCTGAAATTTATATAAAGCAAACAGCACCAAAGTAGTCACGAATGTTGCCAATAATGCCTGTAAAGGAACACCTGGATATTTTAACTGGAAAATAAACGAGACGCCGCCTAAAAAAGCCCCTTCAAATAAGGCATAAGGAATGGCCAAAGCAGGTGCAGTATTCGATTTAAATGTGGTAATGAGTGCAAGAATAAGACCACCGACTGCACCAATAATCGTTGCAGCATAAGCAATCGACAGATTTGCTGTCATCGCACAGTAGAAAAATAAGCCCATCCCTAAAACAGCAGCAATTACCGTTAAAAGTACAGATTTTTGAATCGCACCCTGAATGGTCATTGGCTCAGCCAAATCTTGATAGGTTTCTACCCGCGTTAAAATGGGGTTAGTACTTTGCATGTATGCTCTCTTTTTTATAGTTTGCAATTAAAATCCGAGTTTAAGCGATTTTTTGATCAATCCCAACTATTTTTAGCGCATTAAAAAAGGAGCCAAAGCTCCTTTTATGTATGACTCAAAAATCGATTACTTATCGTTATTCATGATAAAAAAGTATTCACGATAATATTTTAATTCTGCGATCGAATCACGGATGTCATCCATTGCCAAATGCGATGCATTTTTCTTTAAACCGCTCATAATTTCAGGTCTCCAGCGTTTAGCTAGCTCTTTTACAGAAGACACATCCAGATTACGATAATGGAAGAATTGTTCCAGTTCAGGCATCAAACGATGCAAGAAACGGCGGTCTTGGCAAATTGAGTTACCGCACATCGGAGAAGATTTTGGATTGACCCATTTTTTCAAAAAATCGAGAGTTTGCTGTTCTGCATCTTGTGCAGTCAGTTTACTACGGCGAACACGCTCGATCAGGCCAGACTGACCATGTTGCTTGGTATTCCACTCATCCATTGCATTTAGAATCAAATCAGATTGGTGTACCGCTAAAACAGGCCCTTCAGCCAAGATATTTAAATGATCATCTGTAATAATTGTTGCAATTTCAATGATCTTGTCATTATCGGTATCAAGTCCGGTCATTTCCAGATCGATCCAAATTAATCGTGTATCAGGGGTGCTGCTCATGGATGGCAATTCTAAAGTGCTTAAAAACATCAATAGTAGCAAATTAATTACATCTTGGCTGTAATTCTATAGCGGCTTCATGCTATTTTTGCGGTCTTCAAAGTGTGGATTTTTTGGGATATGAATGGCTTTAATTCGTAAGCGTCGTTTAACCGAACAACAGCAGCGTCGTATTGAGAAACAGCATAAATCGCGTCAAGACGACATTGACACGTCACAAGATTTAGATGGACTGGTTGTTCAGCATTATGGTCGTCAACTCGAAGTACAAGCCTTGTCTGTGCCTGAACAGCATCCTGAAAAACCACAAGTGGCCGATGGTGAACCAGAACCATTTTGGAAACCGATTGAATTGGACAGTATCTGGCGTTGCCATACCCGTACCAACCTCGAATTACTGGTCACAGGCGATCGGGTGAAATGGCAAGCCGACCCGATTACTGGCCTAGGCATTATCACTGCGATTTATCCAAGACAATCACTCCTGACCCGTCCCGACCGCTATCACAAGGTTAAACCTGTCGCAGCCAACATCAGTCTCATCGTCATCGTGTTTGCACCTTTACCAGAGCCCGCGCCAACATTGATCGACCGCTATCTGGTGGCCTGTGCCGATGCTAATATTCCAGCGCTGTTGGTGCTGAATAAATCCGACTTGCTGACTGAAAATGATCCGATTCTGACCCTGCTCAGTGAATATGAAGCATTGGGCTATGAAACCCTAATTTGCCATTCACGTGGTGATCTCTCTGAACTGTCAGCGCGTTTGGACAATGAAACTGTCGCTTTCGTTGGACAGTCTGGTGTCGGTAAAAGCTCGCTGATTAATACCATCGTTCCAGATGCCGCACAGAAAACCAATGTGATTTCAGAAAACTCGGCACTCGGTCAACACACCACTACATCGACCAGATTGATCAAATTTGGAACAAACGGTGCACTCATTGATTCTCCAGGAATCCGTGAATTCGGTCTATGGCATCTCAGTCTGGAAAAGGTACGTACTGGTTTTCCCGAGATAGAAACACATCTAGGACTTTGCCAGTTCCGTAATTGCACTCATACCCATGAGAAAAATTGCGCACTGAAACAAGCGGTTGAGGCTGGTGAAATTTTGCCAAGACGCTTGGACAGCTATCTCCGTTTAATGGATGAAATTCAGGAAGCACAGCAAAAAAGTTAATTTTGTTGGACTTTGCCCCTTGAACTAACATTTTTGATCACCATAGAGATAAGTTATACTCAGGATCAATTTTGTATTTTAATTTTTAGGTGACTTGTGGAACGCTGGTTAGAGTTTATGGGGAATCACCCCTTCTTATTTGGTACGCTCGGCGTGTTAATCGTGTTGTTCTTTATTTTAGAAGGACAACGCAATGGTCGTAAAATTTCACCACAATCACTCGGTATCTTGGTCAAGGCAAAAAATGCCATCTTGATCGACTTACGTGATGGAAAAGATTTCCGTGATGGTCACATTAGCGGTAGCCGTAACATTCCATATAGCCAGATCACCAGTCATGTTGATGAATTAAAAGCAAGTGATCGTCCATTGGTCTTCATTTGTAACTTAGGGCAAGTTGCAGGCTCAGCACTACAAAAAGTAGGTCATGCTGACAGCTACCGTTTAGACGGTGGTATTAGCAACTGGAAAGCGCAAGGCTTACCTTTAGTTAAAAGCAAAACCAAAGCTTAAGGAGAGATAACATGACAACGCCAAACGTCACCATCTATTCAACCCTTTCTTGCCCGTACTGTGTTCGTGCAAAACAATTACTTGAGCGTAAAGGTGTTGCTTTTAAAGAAATTAATCTTTCCAATGAAGCGCCAGAAGTTCGTATTGAATTGATGCAACGTACCAATCACCGTACAGTGCCACAAATTTTTATTAAAGATCAGTTTATCGGTGGTTTTGATCAACTTTATGCTTTAGAGCGTGAAGGTAAACTCGACCAATTATTAGCTTAACAACACATCCGAGATTTAAGGAAAAACAATGAGCGAAGAACAAGTTCAACCACAACTCGCGTTAGAACGTATTTATACCAAAGACATCTCTTTTGAAGTTCCTGGTGCACAAGTATTTACTAAACAATGGCAACCAGAACTCAACATCAATTTATCTTCTGCTGCAGAAAAAATTGATCCAACACACTATGAAGTGTCTTTGAAAGTTGTGGTTCAAGCGAACAACGAAAATGAAACTGCGTTCATCGTTGATGTCACTCAATCAGGTATCTTCT
Source organism: Acinetobacter sp. YK3 (assembly GCF_001729365.1). Taxonomy (NCBI): domain Bacteria; kingdom Pseudomonadati; phylum Pseudomonadota; class Gammaproteobacteria; order Moraxellales; family Moraxellaceae; genus Acinetobacter; species Acinetobacter sp. YK3. Next base: position 20,347 of record NZ_LZPJ01000080.1, on the reverse strand, counting down.
TGGTTGATGGTGTAGAAGAAGATCGTCTTCCATACATCTTAGGTGCATACTGCCCAAATATCCTGTTCCCGTTCTTGCGTGAAGCAGTCAATGATCTAGTAACAAAGGGTAGCTTCCCTCAATTGTTACTTACACCGATTAACTTCGATGCTGAATTCGAAGCAAACATGCAACGCCTTCAAGCGGATGCTGATGCACAAGGTCAAGCATAAGACTTTTGTGAATGAATCAAAAAAACCACAGCACTTGCTGTGGTTTTTTTATAATAATAAGAAGCATGCGATGAATAAAACGAGAATAAGACATGACCACAGCGCTCTATCCACTTTGCCAACAGGTCTTTCCTGAGCTGACACAAGTTCCATATCCCCTTCATCCACACGAGTTTCATCAATTTATCAATTGGGCCAATACCCTGCACTCAAACATCCAGTATGTAGAATTAAAAGAATATTATGACAATGGCTCTGACCAGTGTTATCAACTGCAACAAACCCAAATCGATATTGAGCAGCTGAATAATCGTATTGAAAGTGAAGTCGAACAACTTTTCGCTGAATATGCTGATGCGACACAGGATGAGCAAAACGAAATTGATTTTGCAGAACATATCTACGCGATTTTATTTGACCATCTTTATGCTGTTGCAGAACAGCATGATTTAGCGTTATTACTGATCTCGAATGAAAATCCTTACTGGATGCTTGTTCCAGATCAGGCCGAACAGATTAAACAACTCATTGAAGCATTTAATAGCACATTTTCTGATGTGGAACTTTATCACTATGTCTAAGCGAGGATCGAGTTATTCCACAATAGTTCTAAAGGTCAGATTAATCCGTGCTGCATTGACTTTTTTGGTGGGCGGCAAGCGGTGTAACCAGTAAGTTTGCGTGGTATCTTTCATGACCAACAAACTGCCATGCTCTAAATACAGTTCTACTTTTTCTTTGCTTTGTTTATGTTTGAATGCAAATTTCCGTTCTGCGCCAAAGCTTAAAGAAGCAATTGCACCATCCTTTTTCAGATCCGTTTCAGCATCACTATGCCATGCCATCCCTTCATCGCCACTATGATAAAGATTAAGCAAGCAGGAATTAAAGGTCTCTCCTGTCAGCCGCTCGGTTAATTGTTTTAATTCCAGCAACTCCGTTGTCCACGGCAAGGCATATTTATTCATATTGGAATAAGTATATTCAAAGCGCCGATCCCCATACCACGCCACTTTACGTTTAGTGGTTAACAGCTTGCCAAAGATTAAGGCCTGATCATTTTCCCAGGCAATCGTCTGCATCAACTGCTCAAAATAATGATCTGCGGCAGTGCCATGCACGATTTTGCCGTAGTACTGCACCGTGCCGTCATAAGGCAAATGATTCTGTTCTGGATCAGCTTCAATATCAAATAGTTGCATCTTTCCACTTCTTATAGGCCTGCTTCATACAATGTCCACAAGGCCGATAACCTTGTGCAATTGCCTCCTGCTCATCGACAAAAAATACCCGATTGCTTTTTAGCATGCGCTTACCAGAGCTACAGGTCAATCTGCCATAGATTTTAAGCTGAGCATTGCCTGCAAACAGAATTTCATGCTGTTTCAGCTTCTGGTGTAGTTCGCTAGATTCTAATTCACGATGTCGCCACATCAGCCTAACTCACAGCATCATGGAAAATAATACCGAGGCTATAACGTTCACCTTGCAGGATCGGACTGACACCATGCTTGATATTGACTCGATAATAGCCCTGACTGCCTTTTTCTGGCTTAAATTGTGTGGTGAAAATCAGTAAATCGCCTTGCTGTGGCTGTATAACCACCGCCTTGGACTGTGCCCGTGGATTTTGTTGGGTTAAGACAAATTCCCCTCCACTAAAATCGCTGTTTGGCTGGCTCAATACAATCACCAATTGCAGTGGAAAATAGACTTCTCCATATAAATCCTGATGCAAGGTATTAAATCCACCTTGCCCATATTTCAGGATCAATGGCGTTGCCAGCATTTGGCCATACTGTTGGCACTGCTGTAAAAATTCGGGATGCGAAGGTGGAAATGTTCGCTCTATCTTCAGAACCCGAAACCATGCATTAGCAATCGGCGCCAAACGTGGATAGATCTCATGTCGTATCCGCTCAATCAAATTTGGCAATGGATAATTAAAGTATTTATATTCACCCAGACCAAAACGATAACGCTGCATTTCGACAGTTTTACGATAAAGTGCATCTTGTGGATACAATTGCTGTAATTGTTCACATTGTTGTGGCGAAAGCACCTGCCTGATCAGGGCGAAACCCTGCTGATGCATCTGCTCTGTGATTCCGTCCCAATCGGCTGACTGGATCTGATCAATTGCCGTCTGGATCTGCTCTTGTTCAGATTGCGGCATGGCTTTGCACCCCCTCCCAACCAATGATCGCTGTTTTCCGTACGCTACCCCATTCATAACCGCCAAACAGGCCACTCGATTGAATCACCCGATGACAGGGAATCAGAAATGCCACAGGATTACTACCAATCGCAGTGCCTACCGCACGCGTCGCTTTGGGATGTTCAATGGCTCTGGCAAGTTCACCATAGGTGGCAAGTTGTCCCATCGGAATTTTCAGCAGACTTTGCCACACCTTGAGCTGAAATTCGGTGCCTTTCAAATGCAGTTTAATCTCAGCCAGTTGCTGCGGGTCTTTCTGAAATAAAGCCAAGGCGCTCTGTTGAAAAGTATCCGCTTGTTCAATAAACATGGCTTGAGGAAATTGCGCATTTAACTGGGCGAAAGCTTCTGCCCGATCATCGACAAAACTTAGTGCACAGATCCCTTTGTGTGTAGATGCAATCAGCACTTCACCAAATAAGGTATCTGCAAATTGATAATGAATCGTCAAACTCTGCCCACCATTTTTATATTCAGCTGGGGTCATGCCTTCAATCTGAATAAATAAATCATGCAAGCGGCTGGTACTGGACAATCCTGTTGCAAAGGTGGCATCAAAAATACTGCCCTGCTCTTGCTTCAAAATCTGTTTGGCATATTCGACACTAATATACTGTAAAAACTTTTTAGGACTGGTGCCCACCCAATCAGTAAATAAACGCTGAAAATGGGCAGGACTTAAATGTATATGCGCTGCCACCTCATCCAGCTGGGGTTGCTGCTGAAAATTCTGCTGGATATAAGTAATTGCCTGTGCAATCCGGTTATAATTACGTTGCTGTGAGAACATATCCATCACCTCTCATCCTTCATGACTTCACTGTAGCAACTTTAAATTTTGATGAAAATCTGAATCATGCTCAGTTTATGTTGCTGGATGATTTTCTTAGATACCCATAAAAAAAGCTGCACTCTATGGAGCACAGCTTCAGCTTTGCAATCCGATCATCCATTTCTTAATGGGTATAATATTTATGCCCCTGATCACGCAACTCAGCGATCTTTTTACCCTGCTTTTTCGCTTCATCCAGTTTACCAGCCTGTACCAGTAATTTAACTTTATCAATTTCCCCAACAATCTGGTCAAATAGCGCTGGTGAAGCAGGTACTTTTTCCTGTGTATTTGCAGCCAGATGATATTGTTTTGAGTGTACCGCAGCAGTACGCATATTATTTAACGCAGCAGTGGCAGCCTGCGAGTTATCAGCTTGGTTAAACGCTTTGTAATTCTTGCCTAGCGTTTTCATATCATCTTCTAAACCTGCTGCACTCGCATTATGACTCAATGCTAAAGCAGACAACATGACAACGGTGGCTAAAGTTTTTTTAATCATCAGGATATCCTATCAAAAACTGTGGCTATGCTTTATTTCCAACGGCAAGACACCTTGTATCTTGGAGCCAGCATACAAAGAAAATTGCTGATTTAGCATACATAAAAAATGCAACGAAATCGTTGCATTTTGATAAAAAAGATCGCGTTTAACGTTTATAAACGACGGCGTAAAGCATCCGCAATTGACTCAACCAGTTGCTGTGAAATCTCTTGTTTCGATGCTTTTTCCAGTTCACGTTTTTTCATGTGATAAGACTGGGCAAAGAACACGGTCATGGCATTTTGATCTGAAGCGAAACCGATATCTGGACGTGATACATCATTACACGCAATCATATCCAGTTTCTTCGCCACCAGTTTTCCTGCGGCGTATTCTTCAACGTTTTGGGTTTCAGCGGCAAAGCCAACCATAAATGGACGTTCTTCCTGCTGCGCAATCGTTGCCACAATATCTGGGTTTTTCACTAATGCGATTGCAAGTTCATCACCTGCTTTTTTGATTTTATGCTCAGCCACCTGTGCCACACGATAATCCGCCACTGCTGCCGTTGCAATAAAGATATCACAGCCTTCTTTGAGCTGATTCATGCTGACATCGAGCATTTGCATAGCAGAGCTGACATTAATACGTTGCACACCATTTGGTGTATCCAGACTAACAGGCCCAGCCACCAGCGTAACTTTCGCACCTGCGGCATAACATGCTGCTGCCAAAGCAAAGCCCATTTTGCCCGTACTGTGGTTAGAAATATAACGGACTGGATCAATCGCTTCACGCGTTGGGCCAGCGGTAATCGTGACCCGCTTGCCCGCCAATAAACCAAACTTTTCAGCAAGCGCGCGTTGTGCCTTATGGAAATAGGCCGCAACTTGACGAGCCAAGTCCTCAGGTTCAGGCATCCGCCCTAGACCAACATCGCCACAAGCCTGCTCACCAGCATCAGGCATAATCACATGCACGCCATCTTCAACCAACGTTTGCAAATTACGTTGCGTCGCTTTCGCTGCCCACATTTGCTGATTCATCGCGGGCGCAACCCAGACAGGGGCTTTGGTTGCCAAATATAACGTACTGAGCAAATCATCTGCCAAGCCATTGGCAAATTTTGCAATCGTGTCGCAGCTGGCTGGAGCAACTAAAACCAGATCGGCCCAACGCGCCAATTCGATGTGCCCCATTCCAGCTTCCGCTTCTGGATCAAGTAATTCGGTATGTACGGGATTTCCAGACAATGCCTGAAAAGTTAAAGGGGTTATAAATGCTTGTGCGCCATGCGTCATGACCACGCGGACATCAAAACCAAAGTCTTTTAAACGGCGTACCAAGATGGCACTTTTATAGGCAGCAATACCACCTGTAACCGCTAATATAATGTTTTTATGGGGAATAACACTTAGATCGAAGCTCACAAACAGGATACCTTACTGTTGCAGTGGCGCTCACAATAGCATTAAATAAGTTCATACCCAAGTGGGACGATAAAGATTTCAATGGATCAAACGACAGAAAATATCATTGGGATCCTAAACAGTAAAGAGAAAATGTGACGATTTATTTTTGCTTATAAAAATAATAAAGGCAATAAAATCAATGGGGAATAAACAGGTGAATCAATCCATAAAAACATGGCCCGAGCAAGAACGCCCTCGGGAACGCTTATTATCACAAGGCGCACAGAGCTTATCTGATGCTGAACTGCTGGCAATTTTTCTCCGTTCCGGCTCAAAACAGCATTCTGCTGTCGAACTTGCCCGTATTTTGATTCAACATTTTGGCGGACTTAATTTGATCTTTGATGCCAATCTTGAGGACCTGTCACAATTTAATGGTATTGCTTCAACCAAATATGCCCAGCTCATGGCAGTAAAAGAACTGGGACGGCGCTACCTCAACAATCATTTTCATCAGCAACGACTGTGTCTGGACACGTCTACTCTCGTACTCGACTATTTACGTTATGAGTTGCTAGGCGAAAAACAGGAAGTATTTGCGGTGCTGTGTCTGGATGCAGAACTGCGGAAATTGCATTTTAAGAAACTATTTTTCGGTTCGCATCATTCTTGTAGTGTATCTCTGAACCAGACCTTACGTTATGCATTACAACAGCAAGCCTGCCAGATCGTGGTTGCACATAATCATCCTTATGGCATTGCCCAACCATCAACAGAAGATATTTATCTGACCCAGCAACTGAAACAGGCCTGTAAACTGCTAGAAATTCAGCTGATCGATCACTTTATTATTTCACCCGAAGGACATTTTTCATTTTCTGAACAACAACTACTCAACCCTACTAAAATCAAGCAATCTGGTCTTGACAAAGCTTGAATCTGGCATGAACATCAACACATAAAATTAATGATTCATATAACATGATTGTCCGTGACCAGCCGAGTATTTTTAAAGTTTTATTCTCATGGCGTGGGACGATTTTACCCAAAATTTTACCATCTCTCGGCTTCGTAATGCTGATCTCCGCCATTATTGGTGGTGTTGAATATGTAGGCCTTTATCGCTTCCCTGAAATTCCACTGGTTGGCTTCACCCTAATTGGTGTCGTACTGTCTATTTTCCTTGGATTCAAGAATACCGCCTGTTATGACCGCTGGTGGGAAGCCCGTAAACTCTGGGGCGTTTTGATCGCCACGGCTCGACATTTTGACCGTGACTGTCGTGTTCTCACACAAGCACGTCGAGAACGTATCGTTCAGAATGTGATTATCTTTGCCAATGTCCTACGTGACCGCTTACGTCATCAAACAGCGAATCCAACCGAACTGACTGAAACCAGTGGCCTCAGTCAGCAAGCTTTGACCCAGCTTTACCAACAGCACAATGCCCCACAATACACTCTAAGCCTGATTCAATGGGAACTGTTGCAAGCCATGAAAGAAGGTGAAATCTCGGATATTATTTATACCCAGATGAACCGTCACGTGGCAGCTTTAAGTGAAATGCAAACCGGTTGTGACCGTATTGCCAATACACCGATTCCATTTGCCTATTCGGTTTTGCTGAATCGTACCGTGTACTTCTTTTGCTTTATGTTGCCTTTCAGCCTAGGTTCTTTATTGGGTCTGGCTACCCCATTACTGGTTGGGATTCTGGCCTATACCTTTCTCGGTTTAGATGCACTCAGTACTGAAATTGAAGAACCGTTTGGCACACAAAGTAACGATCTGCCACTAGATGCCATGGTGCGTTCAATTGAAATCGAATTACTGGGAACTTTAGGTCGCCCAACACCGCCACCGATTCAGGCTCAAGATCACAACCTGCTGTAATTGCCATTTCCCTCAGCAAACATCATGAGGGAAATGATTCATCCATCAAATAAACTGTGATGTCACCAGTGCTTTAAAGCGTTCTGTAAATTGTCCATTCCAATAGGGATAATAAGGATATGGCGGATAAACCGCACTGGCCTGATTCAACTGCATGATTTGTTCAGCCGACAGCTGAATATCTTTTGCTTTTAAATTTTCTTGTAGTTGCATTTGATTACGGGCACCAATCAAGACACTTGCAACCGTCGGACGTTGTAACAACCAGTTCAGCGCAATTTGAGGAATGGAATAACCTGTTTCCTGTGCAATCTGTTTTAAGGCATCAATGACCCGATAAAGATGTTCCTCATTCACTGGAGGCGCAAACTGGGCTGTATCGTGCAAACGACTCTCAGCTGGAATTGGATTTTCGCGATCAAACTTACCTGTTAAGCGTCCCCACCCCAAAGGACTCCACACCACCGCACCCATCTGTTGGTCATCATTTAAAGGCATCAACTCCCACTCATAATCGCGCCCAATTAAAGAATAATAAACCTGATTGACCACAAATTTTTCATAGCCATATTGCTCCGCAATGGCCTGTGCTTTCACCAATTGCCAGCCCGCAAAATTGGATACACCGATATAACGGACTTTACCGCTTCGCACCAGTTCATCCAATGTTTTCATCAATTGATGCAAAGAAGTAAAGCTATCAAACTGGTGCAATTGCAACACATCAATATAATCGGTTCCTAATCGTGTCAGGGATTGCTCCACAGCAGAGATTAAATAGTCCCGACTAAATCCCGCAGCGTTCAAATGCTCCGAGCTACGAATACCAACTTTGGTGGAAATTATCGCTTGCTGTCTTTTCGAAGCTAAAGCCTTGCCAAGCATCCGTTCAGACTCTCCATCCGAATAAACATCCGCGGTGTCAAAGTAATTAATCCCAGCATCCAGACTCGCCTGAATCATTTGGTTGGCTTCCATTTGGCTCGCTTGTCCCCAAGCAGAAAAAATTTGTCCCTGTCCGCCTAAAGTGCCAGCACCAAATCCCAATTCCGAGACTTTTAAACCCGAGTTTCCTAGAAAATGATATTTCATGATTTTCTCTCCAATACATGATTGTTTAGAGACAAAATAGCGCTATGGCTTTATTTAAAAAACCACGATAATCAGGAAATACTTTTCTGGTTTTATTGATAATGAATACAGAAGATTTTCAATTTTTTATTCGGGTGGCAGACTTAGGCTCAATCAGCAAAGCCGCACAGGATGCCAATATTTCGGTTTCAGTCGCCAGCCAGAAGTTGCAGCGTCTGGAACAACAGCTACAACTACGTTTATTTCATCGTACCACCCGTAAGCTGACCTTAACCGAAGAAGGCCGCACGCTACTGACGCGTGGACGCGGCTGGATGGCTGATTTTGTCAATTTACACGAGTCGTTAAAAGTCAAAGATCATAGGCTTTTGGGGACATTGCGCATAACCGCATCCGCCATCTTTGGTACCAAGGTTTTAATGCCCCTAATTACCGAGTTCTCCAAATTACATCCTGAGCTACATATTCATCTCGATCTTAATGATCAGAACATCGATTTAATTCAACAAGGTATGGATCTTGCGATTCGTATTGGACAATTAAAAAGCTCTAGTCTGATTGCCAGAAAATTAGCTTCCAATCCACGATTATTGTGCGCCTCACCCACCTATCTGCAACAATATGGGATTCCAGAACGCTTATCTGATCTCAAATCTCATCGCTGTATTTTGCAACAGCATGCCAATGGGCTCACCAACCAGTGGTATTTTCTAAATAAAGCAGATGAAACTGAACAAATCCGCGTAGAGGGTTACTTTAGTACCAATTCGGGTGAAGCCGTTCGACAAGCCGCTTTACACGGTTTAGGTATTTCCAATCATTCGTTCTGGCATGTTGCAGAAGATTTAGACACAGGCAAACTGGTACAGGTCTTGCCAGATTATCCAGTCGAGGCCACTGTAATTTATGCAGTCTTTCCACATCGAGAATTACTACCGCCTAAGGTGCAATGCTTTTTAGATTATTTATCAGATTACTTCCTGCATCATGATCACTGGCGGTCTGAAAATTGAGTTTCTTCAAAGTCCCGCAAAACCATGAAACATCCATTGAATGCCCCATAACAGTAAAAGCATCAGGAAAAAGAAAATAATCAGGTAAAGTTCTAATTTTTTCATAGACCTGTTTATCTAAAACGTTCCCAAATTCCGCTTTGACCTTCATTGACCCGTGGCGTTTGCCCCAGTTTGATCCATGGCATATTGTCACCATGAAAATCGCTGCCAATCGAAACTGCCAGATCAAATTGCTGAATCATCCGATCGACCATTTGTCGTGTTGAAGCAGGTTCTATACTCGGCGGTAACTCAACGGCGTCACCCCCAGATTCAGCGAACAGTTCGATCAGGTAACGAATATTGGTTGCTGATAAATCATAACGTGTAGGATGAGCCAGAACAGCCAAACCGCCACTGGCATGAATAATCTCGATGGTTTCTTTCAGTCCCACGCCTTCAAATTTGACAAAGGCTTTCTTGCCCTCTTTCAGGAAACGATCAAATGCCTGCTGCGGACGACTGACAATCTCTTTTTCAACTAAAGTCTTGGCAATATGGGTTCGGGTGACCCGATCTGCATAACCATCAACTTTAGCAACGACATCAGGGTAAATATCAAAATTGATACATTTTTCCAGTAACTGACAAATCACTTTTGCCCGTTCCGCACGGATCTTCTTCTGATTTTCCAGCATCGCCTTGATGGGTGCTTCATCTTGCATATTTAAAGCCACAATATGCACACCATAGCTTTTTTTTGTATTCGGTCTCGACCACTGGCTAGAAACTTCTACACCAGAAATAATTTGAATATCATGGTCTTGTGCATAATTCTGTGCCCGTTCCAGTCCATCCATAGTGTCATGATCAGTCACAGCCAGTACCTGTATTTTTAAGTCAACAGCAGCCTGTACCAGTTGCTCAGGAGAGAACGTACCGTCGGAAATGAGAGTATGTGTATGTAAATCGACACCGAACATGGTTTGTATTATGCTATCTGACCTATTTCATCATCGTACTGTAACATGAAAGCGTTGCTCGACTATCTTCCGATTATTATCTTCTTTTATTTTTATAAAACCACCGATCCTAAAGATAGTCACCATCCTTTGTTGCAGTTGGTGGGCAGCGCAGGAAATACCGACCAGAACCATATCCTTGTTGCAACCTGTGCCCTGCTGATCTCTACACTTGTCGTCTATGGTTGCCTGTTCTTTTTCCAGAAATTTAAACTGGAAAAAATGCAGTGGTTTATCGTGGTCATGTCGGTTATTTTTGGTGGAATTACGCTAATTTTTAGCGATGTCACCTATATCAAAATGAAGGCCATTATTATCAATATCGGGATTGGTCTCGGCTTTTTAGTGACGCCTTTATTTAATAAAGAACGCATGCCGATTATCCAGAAATTATTAGGTTCACTGTTAGAACTCAGTCCAAGAGGCTGGATCAAATTGAACTGGGCTTGGTGTGGTCAATTCTTTTTGCTTGCTGCTTTGCATTTCTTCTTTGGTTTTGTCTATATGCAAGGAAAATATTGGGGCGAATTCACTGCTTTTGGCGATATTATCGTTTCTATCAGTTACCTTGCTGCTATACTATTTTTCTTACGAAAACATTTCAAAACCACTGAATAGATTTTAAATCATCGAGCTACTGCCATGCCATATTTTGTGCTGACCTGTACTGATCGCGAAGGTACTCTGGAAAAACGTTTAGCCACCCGTCCGCAACATATTGAACGACTACAAAAGTTAGATGATGAAGGCCGTTTAATTGCTGCTGGTGCGCATCCTAAAGATCCCAATGATCCACAGGCAGGCTTTTTTGGCAGTACCATGATTGTTGAATTTGATAGTCGCGAAGCACTGGATGCATGGATTCAGGAAGAGCCATTTTTAAAAGAAGGGATCTACTCAGATATTGAAGTTAGACCTTTCAACAAAGCTTTTCCAAAAGGGTAAATCATGCACATTGCAGTCAAAAGCTTTTTCGTTTTAAGTTTACTCAGTTCTACTGCATGGGCGGTAGAACCTGCAACACCAACTGCTGCCCCAACAGCAGTTGCTCCAGCGACACAAGCAAAAACCACCACAACGACGCCAGCCAATACCGTCGCTACTGCTGCAAAACCACTTACAGCAGAACAGATTGTTAAAGCCAAACAACAGCAAGATGCAAAAGTAAAAGCCATGATTCAGGATCAGGCTAGCCGTTTAAAGCAACTTGAACATGCCAATCTTGAAGCGCTCGCGCAGAATCAGGAATTACAGTTAAAAAATGATAATTTAACGGTTCAGGTTCAGGTGTTACAAAGCGAACGTAGTGCACAAATGTTTTTATACGGCGCAATGACAATTGCTGTCGGTGTTATTCTCGGTTTCTTTATTGCAAGTTATGTCTACACTAAACGTCGTCGTCAGTGGTAAAACATACACCTTTATTTATGTCTCTCTCATCAAAACTACAAACAGCTGATTTAGACTGGGAACTCGTCGATGGTATTGAAGTTCCCATTTCTAAACAATTCGGCGATGTCTACTTTTCCAAAGATAACGGCTTACTCGAAACACGCCATGTGTTTTTAAATGGCAATGATTTAACTGAACGTCTTTCCCAATTACATGATTATCAGTATTTCTGTGTGGGTGAAACAGGTTTTGGCACAGGGTTAAATATTTTGACCTTATGGCAACTCTGGCAACAGGTTCGTCCAGATAACCATAGCCATCTGCATGCCATCAGTGTAGAAAAATTTCCGCTCAGCAAAGCCGATCTGATTCGTGCACTGAATGTCTGGCCTGAACTTCAGCCACTTGCAGAACAGCTCATTCAGCAATATCCCCTGCCAATCGCTGGCTGTCATCGTCTCAGTTTTCCAGAGCAACGCTTTAGTATTGATTTATGGCTTGGTGATGCTCAGGATATTTTCCCCGTTATTCCTAAAACACAAGCGGTCAATGCCTGGTTCCTTGATGGCTTCGCTCCGTCTTGTAACCCGGATATGTGGCAAGAGAATGTGCTGAATCACATTGTACGTTTGTCTGAGTTTGGAACCACCTTCGCATCCTTTAGCGTGGCTGGAGTACTGAAACGCGGGCTTAAACAACATGGCATCCAAATTAGCCGTCCGCGTGGTTTTGGTCATAAACGGGAAATGCTCAAAGCGATCTGGCAGGACACTGTAGCACCTGAAGCAGGCTCGGATTCAGAACAGAACGATGCAACCTCGCAACCTGAAACGAAAACAACGATAGAGCATACTGGACCACGCCAAATTGCGATTATTGGCGCTGGAATCGCAGGTTTAAGCTCAGCATGGGCATTTGCTCAGCGTGGGCATCAAGTCACCGTATACGAGCAAAATGAGCCCCTTTCAGGCGCATCTGGTAATCCGCTGGCACTGCTCAATCCCAAACTATGCCCGATTGATCAGGCATCCGAACATCTGATGACCTTGAGTTGGCAACATGCCTTAAATTTTTACACACGCTTTAATGCATTCAGGCCGATTCAGGTACGACAGTTGGCGTTGAAAAATGAAGATGAATTATTGGCTTTAGCAGCGCAGTATCCTAAAGGTGTCTTATCAGCACAATCAGAACAGCAACAATTCCCGAAGACAGACTTGCCGAGTTTGACGCTACATCATGCAGGTGCAGTTTCTCCACACCAATTACGCGATGAAATTTTACAACATCCGAATATCACGATAAAAACTGCCAGAATTTCCCGCTTAAATTCGCTCGAAACACAAACTGAACTTTGGCAAGATCAACAACGAATTGCCACGGCAGATCATGTTATCGTCTGTTGCGCGAAACAAAGTGCTGAACTCTTTGAAAACTATCCCGTCTTAAAGCCAATTCGGGGACAAGTCAGCTGGGTTGAGAATAGCCAGCAGCCTTTGGCACTGGATCAAGCTTATAGTTATGGCGGCTATTGCATGCAACTGGATGCTTCACAGTTAGTTCTCGGCGCATCTTTTTATCCCAATCGGGATGATACAGATGTACTAACTGAAGACCATGTGCATAACTACGAACTTATCCACAGTGTCTTTCCTGAATATGCACAACAGTTGCCTGCTGTAAAGAATTGGCAAGGTCGAGCCGCTGTCCGTGCGCAGAGTCTGGATTACTTTCCTTTGGTCGGCAAAGTCCACAACCATGAGCAAAACTATAGCTTTGCAGGTTTAGGGTCGAAAGGATTTTTGTTTGCGCCACTGTGTAGTGAAATCTTGGCAGCATTGATCTTAGGTGAGCTTTGTCCAGTGCCACAGCAGTTACTGGATAAATTGAATCCGCAGCGCTTCCAGAAGAAAGTGAAAGCTAAAAAACCGTATTATTCAGGTTAAGTGTTTGGACTTTTGAATCTTTATTATTTTGAATTAGCCAAAATACCCGAGTATTTTGGCTAATTCTTTGAGTGTTTTAAGCGCCTTGTTCCAAAGCTAAGCCTGCATCACGCGCTGCGCGTGTGCCACCCATCAATACAACATACTCACGAGAACTATCAATACCGTCTAAAAGCTCTGCTGCACGCGGTGCTTTACTACCGCCACCACACAGAATGTAAATCGGTTGATCCGCTGCCACTTGAGTCAAACTATCCGCAGTTAATTCAGCAATTGGACGATTCACCGCCCCTTTGACATGAGCCTCTGTATACGCTTTGGTATCTCGGACATCCCAGATGACTGCGCCTTCTGGGAACTCAAATGTTGTAATTTCTTGTTTACGGATCATTGTGCACTCCTTTGATGTAAACAACACTTGGCAAATGAAGAAAACCCCCTTAGCATCTCAAATATTCTTTCCCTTTGTAAAGGTCTAACTATGCCTTCTTTTGATATTGTTTCTGAATTAGAGTTATTTGAAGTCAATCATGCGGTACAAAACACGCAAAAAGAAATTGCTACACGTTTTGACTTCCGTGGGCAAGATGTTTCAATTGAGCTAAATGAAAAAAATAAAGAAATCAAAATCTCAACTGAAAGTGATTTCCAATGTGAACAAGTCTATACCATGCTGGAAAATCATTTCTATAAACGCAAAGTTGACGTTCAAGCCCTCGATCCACAAAAAGCAACTGCTTCAGGCAAAAATGTCGTGCAAGTGATCAAGCTCAAAGATGGACTTGACTCAGATACCGCAAAAAAAATTAATAAAGCCATTAAAGAAAGTGGCATCAAGGCGCAATCTTCTATCCAAGGAGACAAAATCCGTGTCACGGACAAAAAGCGCGATACTTTGCAACAAGTGATGAACTTTTTACGTGAACAACAATTTGGTCTGCCACTCCAATTTAATAACTTCAAAGATTAATTAATAGGTTCACCATGGCAAAAGATAACCGTCTTTATAAGCTGGTTAAAACCACCTCTAAATTTCCGAAAGGTATTCGTAGCACGCTCTGGAGCAAAGCTTTTGGTCGTGTTGTTCCCATGGTTGGAACTGCGAATATCCGTTATTTAGAAGTGGATAAAGACCACGTGACTGTTCGTATTGAAAACCAGCGCAATATGCAAAACCATATTAAAGGGGTTCATGCCGCTGCGATGGCATTACTTGCGGAAACTGCGACTGGTTTTTTAACAGGTTTACATGTTCCAGATGATCGTATCTTGTTGATCAAATCACTCCATGTAGATTATTTAAAAGTTGCCCAAGGTGGTTTAACTGCGACAGCAAGCTTATCAACTGATCAGCAGAAGTTTATTGCTGAGAATGAAAAAGGCGAGTTATTGATTCCTGTGAATGTTATTGATGATTCAGGCAATGAACCGATCCAGTGCCAAATGCTGTGGGCTTGGTTGCCGAAACGCAAAAAATAGTTCTGAATCAAACAATAAAGCCCAAAATGATTTGGGCTTTATTTTTAGGTTTTGACTTAAATAAATTTTTCGATCACGCTCATCAACTGCTTGAGATATTCAGCGTCAATCTCATCAAACTGATTTAATTCATCACTATCAATATCTAGCACGCCAACACATTCACCATTTTTCATGATGGGTAACACAATTTCCGATTTAGAATCAGAGCTACAGGCAATATGCCCTGGAAACTGATCCACATCAGGCACTACGATCACTTGCTGTTGTTGCCATGCTGAACCACACACACCACGACCTTTGGCAATACGGGTACAGGCAATTGGACCCTGAAATGGACCTAATACCAGCTCATTCCCTTTCACCAGATAAAAGCCAATCCAGAACCAGCCGAATTGCTGTTTAAGTGCAGCACAGATATTGGCCAGATTGGCGATCACATCCGACTCATCCTCAACAATGGCCTGAATCTGTGGAAGGATATTTTGATATTGCTCAACTTTATGGCCTTGTTGTAAAACCAGTTCTTCAGCCATCTGTATATTCTCGATTAAAAAAGTAGTGTTAAAACATCAACCTGTTCTGATAAATGTAGACCTTAAAAAGGATTACTTAAGCTGACTGTGAGGCTAAAAAGGACTGTTTAATTTCATCTGTAATTAAACGTTTATTGCCATTTACATCCACCGCTACAAAAGTAAAGACTCCTTCTGTGATACGCACAGGTTCACGCGAATCGTCGTGACTATTCCACACTTCAATTTGAACCTGTACCGAACTACTGCCCACTTTCAGAATTTTGGTATAACAACTAATCACATTCCCTACCTTCACAGGAACAAGGAAAGTCATTTGATTAATGGCTATCGTGGCGCAACGGCCTTTACTAAAACGTTCAACATGAATCGCTCCAGCTAAATCCATCTGAGAAACAATCCAACCTCCAAAAACATCACCGCTCCAGTTAGTATCGGCTGGCATGGCAATGTTTTGTAAAGATAAAATCCCCTCTGGATGCTTTGGGCGCTCGCTCATGTTAATTTCCTTGATGTTGCTGTAATTGCTGGTCTAACCACTGCTGTAGTTCAGGCGCACGTAATGCACCGCTGATTCTCGCCACTTCTGTGGTTTTATTCATAAGAACCAAGGTTGGGATACTCCGGACATTAAAAGCTGCACTTAAACGAGGATTTGCTTCAGTATCAATTTTTGCAAAAACCACATAAGGATTTTGCTTTGCGACCTGAGCAAAATGTGGTGCCATCATTTTACATGGACCACACCATTCCGCCCATAGGTCAATCAGCACAGGTAAATCACTATTGCTAATAAAATTGCTAAAGTTTTGTTCATTTAATTCAATAGGTTCTAAAGGCAATAAGGCTTTATGACATTGACCACAGTTAGGATGAACTGCCAATTTTTCTTCAGGTACACGGTTTTTTGCACCACATGATGCACAGACAATAATCATTTACATCACTCCGATATGTTGATGTAAAAATTCTAATTGGGTTGTGACTGCTTTTTCAAACCAAGAATCGTGATAAATATCGAAATGCTTCATTTCCCATTCATGATAGCTCACAAATGGCGCAATATTGGTGGCAGCTTCACGACTGGATGCAATCGGAATCAAGCTGTCATATTTCGCAGCAATAAATAAAACGGGAATATTAATCTTACGTACAAACTGGATCGGCCGGTAACGCATTAAATTAAAAAATACCCGCGCAGGAACTTCACCACTCCAGTAATAATCAGGATTTACAATCGAATGATAACCGTAATAACTATCTGAAGTAGGTAAGAAACAAAGTTTATATTGATCGACTACTGGTAAGGTCTTAGGTGCCATTCCCATCTTGGAACCCATATAGTCCTGACTAGAACGTTTTAATGCTTCAGGATAGCGTTGTAGTGGATACAACTTTGCCGTCTCCGCTCCATCCACATACGGCACTTGCACCATCACTGCCTGAATATTTTTAAGGTCCGTTGCCAAACTGAGGGCATAACCACCACTGAGTGAAGTGCCCCATAAAATAATTCGGCGGCTATCAATCGATTTACAGTTTGAGGCATATTGAACAATGCTTTTCCAGTCATCCAATTGTGCACTTAAAGACACCAGCTCTCGTGGTTTTCCTGTACTTCCGCCCCAATAACGATAGTCGAATAAAATCACGGCATAGCCTGCATGGGCAAACCGCTGCGCATACTGAACCAGTTTAAACTGACGCAATCCAGCAAAACCATGTGCCATGACAATCACAGCAGGCTTAATATTGGTTTTGGGAAGATAGAAATCGGCAGCGATCGTTTCATCACCACTAGGAACATACAACGGTTCAACTGTATAAGTATGCATGCGCGCTCCATTGCGTATCTTATTCGTTATCATCGTTTATTTAATATAGACATTTAAACTCAAGATAGAGCTTAATGCTATGATAGAGCATAAAATGTTTTGTTTGTTTTTGGAGTGACAAGATGTCAGAAAATATAGGTTTTGCAGGTCAAATCGGCCCAGAGCATGTAGGCCAAGTTGTCGAAAAAGGTTTCAAATCGATTATTAATAATCGTCCAGATATGGAAGGTGGACCTGATCAACCGACCAGTGCACAAATCGAAGAATCTGCACGCAGCGCAGGTTTAGATTACGTTTATCAACCTGTCGTGGCGGGTCAGATTACTGAACTTGATGTCCGTACTTTTGCAAATCATTATAACGAATTGCCAAAACCTATTTTAATGTTCTGCCGTACAGGTAACCGTTCGAATAATTTATATCAGTTAGCAAAACAAATGGACTTGCTGGACGATTAAATTCATTACATTTAATTACCTGATCAAAATAGTTAAATGCTGTTATTTATAAGAAGATGGTTCTTTTTCATCAGATAAAGAACCATGCCAAAACTTGCTATTATCCTGTTATGTGTTTTCGCCATCTCGGCTTGTAGCTCAATGCAAGTTCGTCCGACTGCCTCAGTTAGTGTAGGAACAGGGATATAAAAAAACAGCACCGAAATGCTGTTTTATAGGAAACATTTTCGTTTATTTATAAGTAGCAAAAACTGTTGAAACTTTACCATCAGGAGCCGCCACTGAGATTTTAAAGGTATCTCCTTTAGCACATTCTTTCAAACGATAGCCATAAAAAGCTTGTGTACTATTTTTAAAAGTTGTCGGTGTTAAAAGATTAAATACATTGGCTACAGGTGAGCTACCTTGTACTAATTCAGCGCTACAAGATAAATTATTATCTTTGGTATTATCTTCTGGTGTAACACTTATCGTAGAACCTGTAGGCATAGGAACACCTTGCATACTATTTCCATATAAACTGAAAGATAATAGATCACCACTTGCATTAATATTGGTAAATGTTGCTGTATTTTCTGAAAATGCAAATATTAACTGCTGACGTAGAATGGCATCTAAATTATCGTCACAAGTATCAGCAATATTCGGCTGACTGATGGTTGAAGATGCACATGCAGTCTTGTTGCCTACAATTTTTCGATTGTAAAGAAACTCTCCAATACCATAGTCATTATCGTATTGATTATTTTCATTATCATCGCGGAAGAAGCTACCAATATTGCTAAGAAGCTTATCTACACCTTTCGTGTAAAGATTATCACCATCTAAATCAGTAAAACTCTTATCCCCTTCAACATACGCCAAAACAGTAACACGATTATCTAAAGGTCGTGGGTCTTGAACAGATAAAGTAACTGCACAACGACCAGCGTTAGTCGAACAGTTAGGCGTCACCACACCGCCTTCACTAATAAAACTCACCACGGTTCCATTAGGTACAGGATTACCCGTACGGTCTCTTAACATGACATTAATCGTTGCGCTATCACCATCAACCCTATTTTGTAAGGCATTTTTACTTACAGATAAACTGAAGCCATCTTGAGTTGCGCGTCCAGTGGATACAGAAACATTTTTAGACAAAGCTGAAACAGCACTGTTAGAAACTAAGGTTGCTTTGATTTCAACAGGCCCCGGTTTGTCTCCTGGATATAAAGTTACGATAACCTTACCATTTGGGTCACTTTTCACAGTTTTAGGATTTTGATTACCTAACGAGATAAAACTTAAATCTTCTGGAGCACGAACCAATTCAATATTTACATCTTTATTTGCAGCAGGCGTACCATTCGCATATAAAGTAAATTCAATTTGGCCTGATGCAGCAGTACCGCTACTTCTGATACCCAAAGTCACTGGACTTGATGTTGTATATTTTAAAGAATTGGCTTCAATGGCAGCGATATTCACAGTAACTTTGGATTCAGGAATATTTGAACCAGATGCAAGAATCGTTTGCTCACCTTCACACAACTTCCCATCAGCCCCAATTGCTTTATAAGATGTTGTTACATCCCCTTGATTCGAAGACACAACACTTGCTGGTTCAAAGGTACCGCAAGTAGCATTGAAGCTGACAGTAACGTTGTTTTGGTTGACCTTGGTACTTGAATCTTGTGTCTTTAAAGTAATATTGGTTGATGCACCTGACTCTAATTGAGTTGTGGCAGCAGTCATTCCAACTAAAACAATATTTGCAGCTTGGAGTACAAAACTATAAGGACTGGTTGTTGCAGATGTACCATTATAATTCGCCGTCGCAGAAATTTGATACGCACCTGTAGCATTTAAATCTTGCGGTTTTACAGAGATGCTAGCTTCACCTTCTGCATTCGTCAGGACAGCACCATTGGTCGTACCCAAAGTCACGCCTTCCCCACCAAACGTAACAATCGCACCACTAATTCCCTTTCCTGAGGAATCAGTCACTTTGACTTTAGCGGTGACACCTGCTGCAGTAATTGAATTTGTCGTGGTGTTATTGGCATCATATAACGTAATATTTGTAATATTTACTGCTGTAACTGGCGTTTGGCCATTTCCACCTGAAGAGTTATTATCATTTGAACCATAATAACCACCTCCGCCTCCACCACAACTTGCTAACAAAACAGAGACAGCAATCGCCGACAACTTTAAAGTAAGTTGTTTTTTATTCATGATCATTCCTTTTTATCCCCAATCAAATCCCCAAATGGAATTAGACTTTTCATTATAAAAATATGCCTAATGTAACCATAATACGGTTTTTATGTAAATATAGTTTATCTTCAAGTAAAGATTATTAAAGTGAAACGAATCAAACTATTCTTAGAAATCGAGATTTTTGTTGAAACTTTTAACTATTAAAATAACGAGAAAAATTTAATCGTTAGATCAGAAGTAATTTTAAATTTATAGAGAATGATATCTATAATACTTTTTTAAACACCAATAAAAAACACCCCTAACCATATGGTTAGGGGTGTTTGAATTTAAAAG
>NZ_LZPJ01000079.1:0-35838 GCF_001729365.1 Acinetobacter sp. YK3 | reverse complement strand
GTCTTTTCTCGCACCATCTAAACCCGAACACAAAACAGCCAAAATGTTTTATATACAAAACATATTGGCTGCAGACACACCTTACCATATTTAAAATACAAATAATTGCACACTAACCAATAGCATCTTATTTAATAATACAAAGCTTTATTTTTAAATTAAAAAAGTTTAGTTAAACTAAAAACCACCGTCTTATCGGCACTTGGTAGGTCTTTATTAACATTTGCATTGGCATAATAAAGATCAAAGATAAAATCCTGATAGTTAAAATCCAGCCCTATTTTATAATCATAAAAGTGATTTTTCTCATCAGTTCCCCAAAGCACGGCATAGGCATTTTTATTTGCAAACTGGTTATAGGCCACTTGAGTATATATATTCCATTGATCCGCGACTGGATAACGATAGCCAGCCTCATAACGCAGCATTTTACCTGTTTCAAAGGTATAATCAGGTGTGTAATAAAAAGACAGGTTGAGCTCATCCTGAGCATTGAGTAAATTTGAAGTCATCAATCCAATTGAATATTCCTCAAAATCGACACGAGGCAGCGTCTTATCTTCATCAGGATAGTTCACATCCAGATATTGCAGATTCAGCTTTAGATCATTATTTATTTGATAATTATAGCCAATATAATAATCCAGCTCGAGACTACTTCCTATATCTAGCTGAATATTCGATGCAAATAGTTGCGTATAAAACCCAGAATCATGATCGAGTCTTAATATTCCCTGAACAGCTGGTTTTCCTTTGGTTTGCGTCATCCCTCGCCAATAATATTCTGTTAAAAATGCAAGCGAACCACTGACTAAAAAACTGTCCTTATTATCACCCTGATCATGATCAGTTGATTTTGCATTTACTGGTGATATCAACATAGATGCTATTACCGCTAAAATCCATTTTTTATTGATCATCCATTTATTCCATTAGCATATGATTATTTTTGAATCTCAATTATGTTGTGCACAGGTTATAAATCGAGAACCAATTTTCAAAAAACCAAAAGAGCCATTTATTATTTTTTTAAAATACAACTATTCAAATAAAAGTAAAAAAAGAAAGCCATCAGACTTTCTTTTTTAAATACACTTATTTATTTTTACTCAATTTTCCATTATAAACCTGTTTTCCAGCAAACCAGGTTTCGGCAACTTTCCAGTCCTTAATGTCTTTGTTGAGTGGTGTTTTTAAAGCATCCTGCAAGACCACAAAATCAGCCCATTTCCCAACACTGATACTGCCAATCTCATCGCCCCACCCTGCGATATTTGCAGGTGCTTGGGTATAGGCATATAAAGCTTCATCCAGACTTAAAGCATTATCGCTATAACGGGTTTTACCCTGATACTCACGAAATACCACATCGCTAAGCTGCAACATTGGATTTTCAGATGCCGTAGGCCAGTCACTTCCCAATACCATGGTAGCGCCGCTACTGAGCAAAGATTGCCAAGCATAACTATATGGCATACGCGCCTTACCCAGACGGGATTCCTGATAATTCCCTGTAATAGCATGATCAGGCTGCATCGAAGCCACAACACCTAGCTCCGCAAAACGCGGAATAGCGTCTTTAGATAGAACCTCAATATGTTCAATTCGATTGGCAAATTGGCGATGTTTAGGACTGTTTTCAATCGCATTGAGGGCCATATCCACACTCTTATCACCAATCGCATGAATCGCGACAGGAAACCCAACTTCATTGGCATTTTTCACTGAATTATTCAGATCTGCCTGTGAAGTAATTGGGGCAATATTAAAATGATGACGATCTGCATATGGCTCATTCAGTGCAGCGGTATAATTCATCAATGTGCCATCGACAAAATATTTCATATACGCAAAGCGGAACTGCGGTCCTTTTTTCCACTGCTGTTCTTTTTGTATAAATTGCTGATTCAGTTCATCGCGTTGCTTCGCATAACGCTGGAAATCGGCGGGCGTCACCTGATCATCACCCGCCATTAATCCAAAACGGATACGCATCGGTAATTCCTGTTTCGACTCCAGCAAAGCAGGATAAACCGTATCTAACTCAGTCCACATATCATGTACAGAGGTAATGCCTAAGCTATTAAAATGCGCAATGATCTTTTCAACGACTGGCAGTGCCGCTTTTCCTGACAGTAAGGCACTGGTATATTTAGGGTTCCCTAGAATCAGTTGAGTACCCGCAGTTTCTTTGAAAATCCCTGTCGGCTCACCTGTCTGCGGATCTTTGACAATCTCGCCACCTTCTGGTGATTTGGTATTTTTATCAATCCCCAGCACTTGCATCGCCTTGGTATTGACCCAAACCGTGTGATAATCAATATCCTGCAACACTACAGGACGATCTGGAGCAATCGCATCCAGCTCCTGACGGGTTGGCATATGATCATCTTTCAGCCCAGTGATGTCCCAGCGCCCTCCCATTAACCAAGCGCCTTTTGGTAATTCTTTATTTCTTTTGGCAATTAATTTAAACCATTCCTGACGATCCGTAATTCCGAACAGATCAACACCGTCCCATAATTCCAGACCGCCCAACAAATGGGTATGCGCATCGGTTAATCCGGGGAGAACCGTTTTACCTTTTACATCGATAACTTGTGTCTGCTTGGTCGCCATATTCTGGATATAGGTATTATTGCCGACAGCCACAAACTTTCCATCTTTCACTGCAAATGCCTGTGCTTTTGGCTTGGCTGGATTCGAGGTTCGAACATCGGCATTTAATACAATTACATCCACTTGTGGGGTTTTCGCATAGCTCGCCAAGCTCATGACACCGATACTGATGCCTAACACTAATTTCTTATTCATAAATCCCTTACGTCCTTATCCAAACTTATTTTTTGTTCATTTTTATTCTCTTTGCTTTCTTTATAAAACCTAGAACCAATTTAGCTAAAAATGCAGGAACCATTTCCATTCAATTACTCAATAAATTGAACTTACTCACTCTTGTTATGACGGATAAATAAAAATAAAAAAATTAATTAATTTAAATACATAGATCTAAAAACCAGTATTTTTCTACAAATAAAAATTGAATTTCCCTCAGCTCAAGTCCAACAATTTGAAAGTGATAAAAACAAAAAAAGCCCTCGAAAGGACTTTTTAAACTACAGTAGATGTCTAGCGATTATTTAAAATACGCGCCTTCTGCTTGTGTATGATCCGTTTGATCCACAACACGCTGTAACTCTGGTACATGCTGTCTTAATGTGGTTTCTACACCTTGCTTTAAGGTGACATCAATCGCAGAACAACCTTGGCATCCACCACCGAATTTCAATACAGCAGTTAAGCCATGCTCTGGGCTATCCTGTACTTCAACCAGACTACAGTTACCGCCATGACCTGCTAGGCCAGGGTTAATTTCTGATTGCAATACATAAGTAATGCGTTCTTCAATCGACGCATCTGGGCCAACACGCGGCACTTTCGAGTTCGGTGCACGGAACGTCAATTGACCACCAAAACGATCTTTGTTGTAGTCAATTACCGCATCAACCAGATACGGAATTGATGGCGCATCCACATAGGCAGGAAAATCTGGATAATCCTGTTTATAGTCTGTTGGCACCACTTCATCAGGTGCACTATATGCCATACAACATTCAGCACGTGGAGTACCTGGATTCTCTACAAAAACACGAACGCCAATCCCTGGTGTATTTTGCTTTGCTAATAAATCACCTAAGTACTCTTGTGCAGAGGGAGTAATTAAAAGGTTTGGAATTTCTTCTGCGACAGCAGTGTTGGTGTTCTCAGTCGACATAACAATAATCCTCAAGCTGATGTCGTTATATTAACCGAAGATGGAGGGTAATTAAAAAAATTCAACCATTTTTGTAGGAATTCTATGCAAGATCATTGTTTATTAACTTTTTAATGGCATTATTGCTTAGACTCTGATCAATTTAAAATATTTATGTTACATCTACCCTTTGGGCACACTGTGACCCTGATCATTATTACAGTTGCAATTTCCTTATTGGCCTTCTCCAATCAGGCAGTGATGAATCGTCTGATTTTCTGGCCTCCTGCCATGCAACGTGGGCAATATGACCGTTTTATCACGCATGGTTTTATTCATGCCGATGGTACACATCTCCTATTCAATATGATCACGCTGTTTTTCTTTGGCAATATCATTGAAAGTTTCTATCGTCAGTTTTTCTATGACATGGGCTTTGTTCTATTTTATCTGGGCGGTTTAATTGTTGCGATCTTACCCAGCTACCTAAAACATCGCCATGATGCCCAGTGGGCCAGTCTAGGAGCCTCAGGTGCAGTATCTGCGGTGCTATTCGCCTATATCCTGTTCCAGCCTTGGAATCTGATTTTTGTCTTTTTCATTCCTGTGCCTGCAATTATTTTTGCAATTTTATATGTCGCGTATAGCATCTGGTCAGGCAAACGTGGCAATACCAATATCAACCACAGTGCGCATCTTTGGGGAGCCGCCTACGGTGTGGTGGTGACCATCATTCTGGAACCTCGCGTTGTTCCACATTTCCTGAATCAGTTGACCAAACTTCCTTTTTAAATTCATTCACGATTTGCCCCAGTTTTGGGGCTTTTCTTTTTTTAAGATTAACAATCAAATTTTAATTATTTTTATCATAAAAATCATCTCTCTAAACTCGACTGCATTATTTTAACGGATTAAGTCGATTCTCATGCCTCGTAACAGCCTTCTCACGACCTTGTCGATTGCTCTTTTTAGCCTTTCGATTTCAGCGTGCAGTAATGATGATTCAAAAGAATCCAATACTGTGGTTGAAACCAAGAAACAGCCCAATATTTTATTCATCATGGCCGATGACTTAGGCTATTCAGACTTAGGTGCGTTTGGCGGAGAAATTCACACCCCGAATATTGATGCACTGACGCAAGAAGGCCGCATTTTAACCGACTACCATACAGCGCCAACTTGCTCTCCAACCCGTTCGCAATTGATTTCAGGTACTGACCATCATTTAGCAGGAATTGGGGCAATGGCTGAGCTAACACCTGCACATTTAAAAGGCCAGCCCGGTTATGAAGGTTATTTGAATGAACGTTCACTTTCGATTGCTGAAGTCTTAAAAGACAATGGCTATCGTACTTATATCAGCGGCAAATGGCACTTAGGTTTGACACCTGAAACCAACGCACATGCCAAAGGATTCGATCATTCATTTACCCTATTACAAGGCTTGGATTTGCATTTCAAACAAGCGCCGAGTGCCTATAAACGCAATGCAACCTATACAGAAGATGGCAAAGAAGTGCCTATTTCATCTTTACCTGATGATTTCTTCTCGACCAACTATTTCACCGACAAGCTGATCAGTTATTTAGAATCTGGCAAAGATTCAGGTAAACCATTCTTTGCTTATGCGGCTTACACCGCGCCGCATTGGCCTTTACAAGCGCCTGCCGAATATCGAGACCGTTATCGTGGTGTCTACGATGCGGGTTATGATGTGATTCGCGATGCGCGTATTGCTCGCCAGAAACAGTTGGGTTTGATCCCAGCCAACTTCACTGCTGCGGAACCGATTGCCACGCAAAATGCACCACAAAAATATGGCAAATGGAATGAGCTTTCAGCAGAGCAAAAAGCGCTGGAAGCACGCAGAATGGAAATCTATGCAGGCATGGTGGAAAATCTGGATGCCAATATTGGTCGGGTCATCCAATATCTCAAACGCAATAATTTATATGAAAATACGCTCATTTTCTTTGTTTCAGATAATGGCGCAGAAGGTTTTATCCGCGGCAACTATGGCACTGAATCTGGCTTTGATAACAGTGTAAATAACGTGGGTACATCGAGTTCTTATCATTATGTGGGGCCACGTTGGGCAGAAGTGAGTGCTGCGCCATTCCACTTATGGAAGGATACGGCGGGTGAAGGTGCAACCACTGCCCCAGCAATCGTAAAACTCCCTTATCAAACTAAAGCACAAAGCACGCATCATGGTTTTGCCTCAGTGCTGGATGTTTTCCCAACCGTGCTCGACTACGCCAATATTGCCGTGCCACAAGGCCAATACAAAGGTCGCCAGATTAATACTCCAAGCGGCTATTCATGGAAATCGGTACTCGAAAATAAAGCCCAAGCCATTCGTCCCGTTAACTTTAGCTTTGCCGATGAATTACATGGCAGTAAATATGCACGTCAGGGTGACTGGAAAATTGCCTTACAAGGTAAAACTGAGCTGGGTACAGGTACTTGGGAACTCTACAACCTGAAAAATGATCGTGGTGAAACCCAAAATCTGGC
Source organism: Acinetobacter sp. YK3 (assembly GCF_001729365.1). Classification (NCBI taxonomy): domain Bacteria; kingdom Pseudomonadati; phylum Pseudomonadota; class Gammaproteobacteria; order Moraxellales; family Moraxellaceae; genus Acinetobacter; species Acinetobacter sp. YK3. Next base: position 29,567 of record NZ_LZPJ01000079.1, on the reverse strand, counting down.
TCAAACTAATCCTGCAAAACTGCAAGAACTAGTAGATGTGTATAACAAATACACCCAGCAAAATGGTGTCAAGGAATACAATCTTCAATGAAACTAAGTCCCCTTCTCGTTTCCCTCTGTAGCCTGTCCCTTGTGGCAGGTTGCAGTAGAGTTGGGCCAGAAGTAAAGCCATCTCAACAACACCCAACAACTCAACCTGCATTGTTGGGTTCTTTATCACGATGCCAGAGTTACTCTGGCTTACCCGATGCATGGCAAAAACATAAAACTGCGGGAATGGTCTGGATTCCTAAAGGCTCATTTCCACTGGGTTCCAATCAGGCCTATCCAGATGAACTTAATTTTGGTGTAAAGGAACGTCAAGTAGATGGCTTCTGGATCGATCAAACTGAGGTCACGGTTGCCCAGTTTTCCAGTTTTGTCCAAGCCACAGGCTATATCACAGATGCAGAAAAACAGAAGCAGGCAGCGGTATTTTCTCCAGATGACAACATACCTAATCAATGGTGGCAGTTAAAGGCTGATTACACATGGAAAACGCCAAATGGCCCGTCGGGTCAAGCACCACTACCCTCCGAACCAGTCCGTTATGTCACCAAGAATGATGCAGAACATTATGCAGTCTGGTTGGGGCACGATTTACCCTCTGAACAGGAATGGGAGTATGCAGCCAAGGCGGGTTCAAAAAATGATACTCCGCTTCATCAGGCACCGCAGGATGCCCATCAACATCCGCAAGCCAATTATTGGCAAGGGGAATTTCCACTTAAAAATACAGTTGAAGACCATTTCGAAGGCGTTGCCCCTGTCGGCTGTTATGCGACCAATGCATTTCAGTTATACGATATGATCGGGAATGTCTGGGAATGGACGTCTTCTGTCTATCATGGTGCACATGATCAACATATGGGAAATTATACGGATCTGCGCCAGCAAAATAGTGCGACCACACAATATGTGCTTAAGGGCGGCTCTTTTTTATGTGCTTCTAATTTCTGTGCACGTTATCGCAATAGCAGTCGTTATCCTCAGGAGTTTGATCTGGCGGCAACGCATGTTGGGTTTAGAACCGTGTTAAGGTCTCAAGAGTGATATAAATCTCATTTAAAAATTTTCAGTCCCGTTCTGGTAAAAATGAACCGATCGTTTTAAAGTGATATTCAAAGCAATAAAAATACGGGATGGAACCATGAAAAAAATATCACTCTACCTTTGTCTGTTATTCACATTCAGTCTATCCGCTTGTGCGGTACATACGCCACATGGCAGTGTTGTGGTTGATCCAGAAGGTTATCACGATGGTCATGGTGACTTTTGCCCACCAGGACAGGCCAAAAAAGGCCGTTGCTAAATTTAATCTTGCCTAAATCTGTGATGGGTTTAGGCAATTCATTTTGTTCTGTCGTACCTGAATGGCTTAGCTCATCTTTTGATTGCATAAAAAATCACATTTTTTCTGATTGATAATTTTATTTTGGTAAAACCCATATAGACTATATGGAAATAGTTCTTGTTCTTTGCTGGACGCTTTAAATGAATCAAACCCAATCTCATGCTGTACTGGACATCCTGAACAAGGTTCAGCATGCTGATGACTGGATGATTTTCCTCGAAGAGCTTAACCATCATTTTGACTTTCAGGCAGCACAACTTCTTGCAGTTGATCTCGAGGTGCAGGCACTCTCATTCAGTGTGCATCATGGGGTTAATCTTGATCCTCATCAACTTGAACAAGCGGCTCTACAACAACTTCGTTTAGCCTTTGATGATGACCCACAATTAAAAAAATTATTGGCAGCACCAATCACAGGCTGGATGCATTGCAGCCAACATTTTAGTGAACAGGACATTATTCAGACGCAAGTCTATCAACAAATTTTACAACCACTCAATTTACGTTTTTGCTCAGCGCTTCAGGTTATTTATGATCATAAAGTCTGCGTGATTCTGGCCTTTCTGACCAGTCCTGATCGTGGTGCATTAAGTTGCTCTGAACTCCAACCGATTTATGAAATATTGCCTCAGATCCAGCAAAAGCTTCAGCACTATCGCCATCATTTTGAATATTCCACCATGACCTTACTTGGGTCACAATTGATCCAGAAAATGAATCAGCCAATTGCGATTATTAATCTCAACGGCGATATTCTGGAAATGAATAGAGAAGCAGAAAAATTTATCGAAAATAATGCGCACATCCAGATTGAACAGCGTCGCTTCTTTTTCAAACCCCATCAACAGCAAAAATTCGAACAGCACCTGCTTGAATTGGAACGTCTGCATAACACTTATTCAGACGTAGCGTATGCTGAACGAAGTCAGGTGATGCGCTTAGATCATCAGCTCTTTTTAACGCTGGATCTACTTTGTCCCGAAAAAACCCATAAGATTTTTGGTTTACGCCCAGTATTACTGGCAACATTTTCAGGGCTTCAACATCAACCTAAATATCAGAAAGACAGATGTAGACAGCTTTTTATGTTCACACCCGTCGAACATAAAATATGCGAGCAACTGCTTAAGGGCAAAACCACCAAAGAAATTGCTCTTTTATATGAAATTCAGGCCGATACCGTGAAAAAGCACTTGCAAGCTATCTTTAAAAAGACCAAAACACATCGACAAAGTGAACTGATCCAGCTGCTGATGCAATTACTCTAAATTTTAAGATAGGCAGCGTTATGCAATCTCTGCAGGGAACGCAATGACCTGATCAATCTTGACCTGATTCATCGCAACCATCAACAAACGGTCGATACCTAACGCAATCCCTGAACATTCAGGCATATTCGGCAAAGCTGCCAGTAAATATTGATCGGTTGGAATGATGGCTAAACCCTGCTGTGCGCGCTCTGCATTATCGGCGTCAAAACGGGATGCCAACACATCTGCATCTAGCAATTCATCATAGGCATTTGCCAGTTCCAGACCTTCGATATAGACCTCAAAACGCGCTGCGACCAGTTCACCCTCTTCATCCTGTTTCACTTTGGCTAATGAAGCCATTTCAGGTGGAAAATCGGTTAAAAATACGGGTGCATCGAAGCCCAGACTTGGTTCAACAAAGTGTGAAAACAACAGATCCATATACCCCAGACGATCATCACCTAAATCAAGATTCAGACCGACATGATTGGCGGTCTCTTTGAGTTGTTTTAAGGTTGCCTGCAACGGATTAATATCCAGACGATCCTGAAAGGCATGCTTATAACTGAGAATCACTGGACGAATTTCACCGAAACGATGTGCCAAGCATATTTCTAACAAGTCCGCAGTTTCATGCATCAGTGCCTTTAGATCCAGACCCGGACGATACCATTCCAGCATGGTAAATTCACTGTTGTGCTTACGCCCATGCTCATCATCACGGAATACTTTACAGATTTGATAAATTGGCCCACTACCACTGGCCAATAAGCGTTTCATTGGAAACTCGGGTGAGGTCTGTAAATATTGCGTATTTAATTTGCCATGAATATGACGCTGTACCTGCACTGAAGCCAAATGCACATCGGTGACACCCGCCTGAGACAGGACTGGGGTTTCTACTTCAAGTACTTCACGTTCAGCAAAAAACTGGCGGATTTTCTGATACATCGCTGCACGCGCTTTTAAGGCTTCAATGGAGCACGTTGGCTGATAATTTTTCATTGTCTGGCTCATGCTTTTGGCCCACCATGTGCAGCCCATTCACGGCGCAAAGGATAATTTTTTCGGAGTAAATCAAATGCAGTTTGCTCAACCTTGCCGTCCTGAACACAAGCACGGAGTTGCTGATCGTCCGCAGCAATATCATAAATCTGCGTGAGATGCTGTTTAAGCGCAACTTTTAAATCCTGCTCAAAGTATTGGGATACCTGTGGCAACTGGCTCTCAAAACGTTTTGTCACGTCATAAGCAAATGTCTGGCAAAAAGCCTCATAGATCATCTGCGTACCTCTGGCCTTACCTTCCAGACTATAACCCGCAATATGCGGCGTCGCTAATGCCAGTAGATCCAGTAATTGTTCAGAAATTTCTGGCTCGAACTCAAATACATCCAGCACCACTTGACGTTTGGTTGTTGCAATATCCGCCATCAAGGCCGCTTGCTCAACCACAGGCCCACGCGCACTATTGATTAAAATAGCGGATGGTTTCATTGCAGCAAATGCAGTCGCATCAAATAAATGCTGGGTTGGATAAGCGCCAGACACAGTGAGTGGTACATGAATTGAGATAGCATCGGCGCGTTTTAGCAACGCATCAAAGGAAACATTTTCAATCCCTGCAAGTTGCACATAAGGATCGTAACCAATCACATTCCAGCCCAATAGCTGCGCCATCACCGCCAGTCGGCTACCCACATTTCCCAGACCCACAATTGCTAAAGTGAAGTCTTTGTTTTTCTCTAATAAATCAGCATTTAAATGTAGTAAGGCAGTAATCACATATTCTGCCACCGCTTGTGCATTACAACCCGGTGCATTGCTCCAAGCAATGTTTTGTTGTTCTAAAGCCTGAATATCTAGATGATCAGTTCCAATCGTGGCACTGCCAACAAATTTAATTTTAGTCTGATCAATTAAAGCATGGTTCACTTTGGTCACCGAACGAACCAAGAGTGCCTCTGCATCCTGTACATCGTGATGCGTCAAGGTACGTCCTGCCCGATGCTGTATTTCTGCAAATTCCGCAAAGAAATAATCGGTAAATGCCAAATTTTCATCTGCGATAATTTTCATGCAGAATTTTCCCTCAATAGACCTGTGCTTATTATCCTTAGCCTGATCTGAATTGACAATTCATAAATGCAACTCTGATGAGATTCGCTGGCAGAAAACCGTCTTGATTGGTACACGCATGCGACATATTGCCAATTTACTGCAACATGTTTGGATTTATACTAAAGCTTTCCCCAGTCACTCCAAATCGCAATGACACCCTACTCTCCTTATAAAGGCAAAAATGGCCTCAAACGGATTTTAAATGCAACGGGCTATTCACTCGCAGGCTTTAAAGCGGCGTTTAGTCATGAAGCGGCATTTCGACAAGTCATTTTGCTCAATGTCATCCTCATTCCGCTGAGCTTTTTTGTGCATGTCTCGGCTTTGGAACAAGCCTTAATGGTCGCGGTATGTCTGTTGGCGATTATTGTGGAATTATTCAATTCAGCCATTGAAGCCGTTGTTGACCGCATTTCACTGGAAAAACATGAGTTATCTAAAAATGCCAAAGATATGGGTAGCGCTGCGCAATTCGTTTCTTTAGCCATTATCTTTTTCACTTGGACAATTATTTTATTTAAATAAACATTCAATATTTTACACGTAAAAAAATCCCTGCATATGCAGGGATTTTTTGATCTAGACGTAGATGTAATTACATCATGCCAATTAACAATCTCACCTTCTATAAATACAAATTACATTAAAAACTAACCAGTTGATTTAATGATATTTTTATTCAAACCTTACATAACAACCTGATACATGCAATTACCATTTTTTGTGAGTAAGATTGTGAGTAAGAGCTTTCAGAAATAGTGTTACTCACACCTTATGTTAAACGACCTTAAAATCAAAAGATTAAAACCACGTGAAGAATTATACCGCGTGGCTGATCAATCAGGACTGTGTATAGAAGTCCGACCATCTGGTAGCAAATTTTGGCGTTACCGCTACCGATTTCTTACTAAAGCGAAAATGCTCACAATCGGTCAATATCCTGAAATTACTTTAGCATATGCTCGCTTAAAAACAATGGAGTATCGAGAGCAACTTGCCAAAGGAGTAGACCCAATAGGACACCAAAAAAAGAACGCCTTGAAGCAATTAAAGCAAATAATGGTACATTCCAGTTAGTCGCTAGTGAATTTATGAATTCTCGTAAAGCTCAACAATCCAAGGAATGGGAACAACGCCGCAGCAGTTATTTTGAGAAAGATGTTTATCCTCTTATCGGTAATAAACCTATTCATGAGATTGAGTCTATTGATATTAAAACTGTGCTTGATAGCACTATGGCAAGAATCAAAAAATCAGGAAGAGGAACAGGAGAGGTTAAAGGAATTTTTGTAAGACAAATCATCGGTGAAGTTATGGAATATGCAATTATCACAAAACGTATTTCTATAGATCCTACTTATGTTCTTAGGGGTTACATTAAACAGCCAGATGTAACCCATGCCAGGCCACTAACTGAGTCTGAAAAAAAAGTACTTTTGCCTAAGCTCAATGCATACGGTGGCTCAATTAGCACACGAAATGCTATTATAGCCGCAACATACACATGGCTTAGAAGCATTGAGATACGTCGAGGCAAAAAGGAATATATTGATTTTGAAGATAAGACATGGACGATTCCAGCAGTATCGAGGGCTGATATTTTGGCTGGCAAGCGCAATATGAAAAAGAACAGAATGCATGTTGTACCATTGTCTGACCAAGCCATTGAAATCATAAAAGAGCAATTTTCGCTTTATCCTGATAGTGAATATATATTTGCTGGAGAAGACGGAGAAATGATGGGTAAAACCACGTTGAATACTGCCCTGAGTAATATGAAATTGGAGTTCAGGATGCATACTCTAAGAGCAACTGCGTCCACTGTGGCAAATGAGAATGGTTGGAATAAGGATTGGGTTGAAATACAACTTGCCCACGTTTCTGATAATAAAACACGCGCATCATACAATCACGCTCAATGGCTAAATGACCGTAAAACAATGATGCAATGGTGGGCTGATCATGTAGATAGTTGGAATAAGGATTAACTCTATATTTTACCTCTACAGGTTTATATCTATTAGAGAGTTAAAGTAATCCAATGATGGATGGGATCTATTTTTATAAATAATTCAATTATTACAAAAACTTAATTCAAAAACCACTATTTAGGGTTGCAATAGGGTTTCAATAACTCTTTGCTACAAGAAGCTAAGATGCATCAAGAAATGTACCAAAAACCTAGAATGAGACAAACTGCTTATTGATATTCCGATTATTACCAGCATTATGGCTCACGTGCCCCCTTAAAAGAGAAATAGAACAGAAGCAGAAATCCCAAGTCACAAGCTGTGAATTTCACATAAGAGGCGTATTATGTTAATTTTAGATAAATTAAACATAACTTGTATTCAATATTATTTACTCTTTGGTAATTTATTCTGTTCAAGAAGAATATTAAAGCTCTTACTCACTAGACTATTAGAAATATTCAGTTGTTTAGCAATCTCTTTATGAATACCAACAGGCCAACTTTCTTTTAGTCCAACTGGTACATGCTCATAAACATTATTAATTATAATTGGAGTTAATTTACCCTTAGACCATCTTTCCAAGAACTTAATTTTACTATTCATTTTTTCAAAAGTTCCATTAATACTGAGCATAGAACCACTTAAAGGTTTAGACTGATCTACTCTGCAAACACTTAATAATTTGATTTTGAAAAGCTCTGTAAAAGACTTATCTTCTGTAGAGTTTTTATGTAAAACAACCATTTGACGAACCATTCCATGACAACGATATACTAATGCTAGAGATCGTTTTGATATCAACAAATTCGAATCTTCATTTTGATGTATTTCTACACAGATATCCTGTAAGTAGGAAATTTCCTTATAAAGAGCAGCTAGTGCGCTTTCATTTCCGAATGAAATTAATCTAGCTTGATTGGCATGAAAAATTAAGTACTTAGCAACAATTTCTAGACAACTAGAAGCTAATTTAAGGTTCTGCTCTAAATCAGATTTTTTCTTTAAAAGTTCAATTAACTGTTTTATTTCTAATGAAAAATTACTTATTCTTCTCTGACAATCACTTGTATGCAGTAATAAAAGTATAGTTTGTTGTCTCTCCGAAGCAAACTTTCCAACTAATAATGCAATAAAAATCAAGCCAGAAATTACTACAATAGCTGCAATAAGACGACCGATTCCTATAGGACTTAAATCTCCATACCCAAGAGAGGTAAAGGTTACGACACTAAAATATAAAGCATCAAAAATATCTATATTATCTTTATTTAAAGAATGACTACTAGGAGCCAACCAAAAATACAAAGCAGAAGAAAAAATAATAAGAAAACCAAAAACGAATAGGTCTAGATATGACGCTCTCTCAACAAATCTTCCTATAGGGGTAGTCAAATAAGTTTTCTGATGAGGCTTTTCTAATTTCGGGATTAATGGTTGTTCTTCAGTACTATAAAACACTTTTTTTCACGCCCCACTAAAAAATTAAAAACAATAAAATTTATAAAGGCGGATATTATAGATACTTTCTATATAAATAAAGCTTTGTTCTTATTTAACATAATGGGCATTATGCAAAAATTTTCAATTTTAGTTATTTAAAATCAATAGCTTAATAATTTCCACCACCCTAAAAAATACCCAAAAGCTGACTTAGACATATATCGGCTGCTTTTTGATCAGTTTTGATACTTCTCGCCAATAAATTTGGTTAACAAATACTTAAAACTTCAATTTCTCCTATTAGCTCAAGCATCACAATTCCGAAATAATTCACAAAATTTATGGATGAATCTTAAGATAATTTGCGGATAAAATTATTTAAGTTTTGGCTTACATTCATTCAGGAAAATTGCGAATTATCTGATTTCCTATCATGGATTCATCAAGAACTAGATGCTCGAAAACCTAAAACAAAAAAATAAGTCTCATAAAGTAAGACAGAAGTTATGTTTATGTGGAAATTAGCACACAACCTCTTCTTTGATCTACTTTGCCTACATTTTAGCTAACTAAATAGCCTAGCTGCCATATTATCTAAAAGTTCCTTTCTTGATTCCCAATCAGGCATCACTTGGCTCATAAGCTGATAAAATCTCTCACTATGGTTATGTTCAGCTAAATGACAAAGTTCGTGCAAAATCACATAATCAATACATTGAGTAGGTGCTTTAACCAGATAAGGATTTAAAACAAGTGTCCCTTGAGGTGAACAGCTTCCCCACTGTGTCTGCATCTTAATAACACGAAACTGTGGTTTTTCAGTAACCCATAGAGCTCTATCCAAAACGTGCTCTAAACGCTTTAAAAATACACTCTTCGCCTTTGCCTTATACCAATGATCTAGCACTTCTTTAATATGCCCAGCATCCTTTCGGCCTACATAAACTTCAAATTTACCACGCAATAGTTTTACACTCGGAACGTCATCATTCTCTATAACTTTTAATAGATACTGTTTACCTAGGTAATAATGGCTTTCGCCACTGATATATCGACGCGGAGTAATAAATTCTTTCTGTTGACGAAAGGCCCGTAATTGCTGATATATCCATCGACTACGTTTCTGTATCGCTTTTAACACATCATGATCAGTCGCGATTTCAGGAGCATGGACGACGACTCTACAATCAGCATGCACCTTAATTAAGATTTTATTCACTTCTCCAGAACGCGGTACCCTTTCATAGGGGATTGTTTCATCCCCATAAATAAAGCTATATGGTCTAGTTCTGATAGCATCTTTACCCACCATTCAGCCCTACTCGCGTGATTTGTACAATCATTTCTACAATTTTCTTCGCATGATCCATTCCACTACCGATTGCTTTACACTCTTTAAACATCATCGGTAGTAACTTTTTACGTATGTCAGCTTCGATGTTTTGTGGATTAATAGAATTTTCTGCAACTGAATTTGTTACAGAGTGATCAACGTCAAACGCAAGCTGAATCCACTTATCTTGGTTCTGCTGATCATTGATTGAAAAGGCTTCAGGCAATATTTTCTTAAACACACCGTAATAAGCTTGAGCATGTTTATTAGTACCAAATACATCAGGAATTTCAGCTAAACGTCGAGACTCAACTTGTTCTTCAAATTCTCTAAAAAGCATGTATTGTTTCAAAGGATGATCAAACTCCTTTTCAGCATCTTCAATTGCTTGACGTAAAAGTTTAGAAAAAGCTTCCTGAGCATACGGATCATCCCGTAGCTCTTGTTCAATCATCTTGGTTACACGCGTTTTAATGATATCCGTTTCATTACGGGTCTTCTCTTCACTCCAGTCTTCAGGCTGTACAACTTTACCCATCTTGCCTACTTCATATACACCATTAGGCTCTTTTACCTCAACACCCACCACATGTTTATCAAGAAGCTTTTTAACTTGATCAGCATATTCATCATAATCTACTGTTTCACCAGCATCATGCTTAGCCAACTGACGTAGACTTGAAAACAACTTGACGGTTTCTTTGTAATGTTGACGATCAGCTTCTGTAAAACTTTTATCTTCAAAGAATGTAGCTGACTGTAATGCAACTTTCAAACAGCTTGCAAATTCAGTTAAAGCTTCATAAAAATCATCACGGACTTTCAGATGTACATCAACTAACTCACCATCTCTTTCTTCAATACGCGGTACTAGAACTTGGCGTAACTGTTCAATATCATTTTTATTTTTTACATTCTCAAATATTGCCCATAATGATTTATACAGACGAGGCAAACGCTTATATTCAGTACTCATTTGAATATATAAGCCCGCAATATCATTGATGTCGTAACCACCTTGGGTGCGAGCAGCCAAGTCTTGATATTTGAGAATTGTTGTATCCAATTCTTTTAAAATGCCGCGGTAATCAATCAACAAACCGAATTTTTTCTTAGGATGAAGTCGATTTACACGTGCAATCGCTTGAATTAGATTGTGTTCTTTCAAGTTTTTATCGATGTAAAGAACAGTATTTTGGGGTTCATCAAATCCTGTTAAAAGCTTATCCACTACAATCAACAACTTGAGTGAATCATCTTTTTCAAAACGCTCAATCACTTGTTTGGTATACGCTTGCTCATCCTGAGTACCGACATTCTCTTTCCACCATTGGGTCACTTCAGGTGTTGTCGATTCATCAACATCAGTATTTCCTTCACGGGTATCTGGAGGACTCATGACGACTGCTGACTCAAATAAGCCTGCTTCATCCAAGTACTTTTTATACTTAATCGCTGAAGCCTTGCTATCACAAGCAAGTTGGCCCTTTAAACCATCATCGATATTTTTAACAAAATGGTTCGCAATATCTAAAGCAATCAACCGAATACGGTCATCCGCAGTATAAAGTTGACCTTTTCTCGCAAATTTACGCTTTAAATCTGCTTTTTGCTGATCTGTTAACCCTTCTGTAATACGCTCAAACCACGTATCAATTGCTCGCTCGTTTACATCTAAGTCAGGGATACGCTCTTCATACAGCAAAGGTGTTACGGTTTTATCCTCCACTGCTCTTTGCATGGTATATGCATGCACAATAGGACCAAACTTATTTACCGTTTTTTCATCTTTGAGCAATGGCGTACCTGTAAATGCCACAAATGCTGCATTTGGAAGAGCAAGCTTCATTCTTACATGATTTTCACCGCCTTGACTTCGATGACCTTCATCAATTAAAACAATGATATCTGAGCTCTTATTTTCACATTCAGGTAGTTTCGTAGCTGAATTAAACTTCTGGATCAAAGAAAAAACAATTCGCTCTGTACCCTTGCCAATTTGCTCAGCTAAACGCTTACCTGAAGTTGCCATGGCATTTTGCTTGTCTTTTCTACCCGCTAACTCACCACCCGAAGCAAAGGTTTTACTGAGTTGATCCTCCAAATCGACACGGTCAGTTACGACCACAATGCGACATTGTTTTAAAGCTTCATGCAAGATTAAAGCTTTACTCAAAAAAACCATCGTAAAGGACTTACCCGAACCCGTAGTGTGCCAAATCACGCCACCTTCACGACCACCGCTTAAATTTTTAGTGCTAATTCGCTCGATAAGTCGTTTGATGCCAAAGATTTGCTGATAGCGAGCGACAATCTTCCCAGCTTTTTTATCAAAGAGTGTATATAGGCGAACAATCTCTAATAACCGTTCAGGCATTAATAAACTGATGAGTAATTGATCTTGACCTGTTACAGCTAATTCACCACCTGCAATGAGGTTCTCATACCATTTCAAATCATCTGCTGGACGGTATGCGAATAGGCTATCTTTTTGTGTAGTACTCAGTTTCTTATTTTTAAATACATACATTTCTGCATCAGAAATATCCTCTTCACGCCATGCAGCCCAAAATTTCGCAGGCGTATTACATGTACCATAACGTCCTTCATGCCCATTAATTGAAAGAAGTAGTTGGCTATAAGCAAAAAGATGCGGAATTTCATCTGGACGCTGATTGCGTAAAGATTGGGAGATCCCTTCGTTGATGGTTGGACCTTTCTTTGCTTGGCTATCTGGTCGTTTTGATTCGATCACCACCAAAGGAATACCATTTACAAAGCAAACGATATCAGGTCTTCGATTATCTATCCCACCTGAGCGAGTTACACAAAATTCTTCAGTATAAGAAAAATCATTATTGTGAACATCATGCCAATCAATGATTGGGATGGTTGGGCTGACCTTCTTACCATTCACAAACTCAGTGACTGAAATACCGTACAGCAAATGGTTATAGATTTTTTCATTGGCTGTAAGTAAGCCTTCATTCAATGCTGGACTACAAATTTCTGATATCAAATTATCTACTGATTTTGCAGAAAGTGGATATTCTTGACCTGCAAATGTAAATTTACGCTTTGATAATTCATGATGCAAAATTTGACGTAATACAACTTGATCCTGTTTACCATCACGGGCATCAAGTGCCTGTGATGGAGATAAAAATGACCACCCCAAATTAGTCAACAAGGCTAAAGCAGGAAGCTTTGCACTATATTCTTCTTGGAATTTAGGAAGAAAATTTGTCATCAATTATATCTCGATAAATTAGCAGTTTAGATTCGATTTGAATCAACGATTAAGAACTGCATCACAATCATATCCAGGAGGCAAATGTTTGAATGAATCTCTTGAATTTGGTGAAGATTTAAATTGAAAATCTCTTAATTCCTTAATCGACAATTTGGTTGTAAGTACACAAGTATTTTCCCCACCTTTGACATAAAGCATAGTTTTGCTATCTGTTTTGGTAGGTCTCAATACACAAGACCCTCCATAATGAGAAGTATTGGCCTGTACTGTATAACAGTGTAAATCTCTCACCGCAGATTCGAGAATATGCTGATAATAATTGGTATCTCTGTTCCAAACACACGCTATTAATAGGTCAATTTCTGATTTAAATAAAACTCTATGCGTAATATCTGATAGTTCAAAACAATTGTATGTTGCAAAAGAAATACCACGCCAAGATACTTTATGATAATAGGCACATGGCTTAAGTTCTAAATGCCCAGCCTTCAATCTTATAGTTTGAAGCAAGTCTAACTCTGATGGTGCATAATGATTTTTTATTCGTGCTGTTACTACACACGACTTATATTCACCTGCAACTCTAAATGGCAAAGCCTCAATGATTAAATTGTACGCGGTATCATTTACAACCCAATGTTCTAGACCGAATACCAAACCTATTTGATGTCTTCTTGCAAAGGCGATCATAAATGGGAGCCAACTTACTGGAATTGCCACTTCTGGTAAAATAAGTAAATCTGCATTTTCTCTTAATGATGAATTAAGAATATTAAACAGTCTTTCTTGCCTATTAAAACTTAGATTTGGCTTGCAATCTTTTCTTACAGCAGAGGCTATGTCCGAGTCTGTTATCTTTAAATTCCCAATAGCTAGAGTAACAGCCTCTTTAGATTCACATCCAGCAACTTTAAGTTTAGATTTTACTATGCCTGTATTAGCTGCATTTTCTTGCTCAAATTTTACTGAGAAATCTTGACTAAAACTCTTCTCTTTATATTGTTTTATACATTTTTCCATCCAGTCATTCATATTAGGCTTTTCAGTCAACTCATTTCCTAAATAGAAAAGTTGCCATTCATCAAAATGTATAAACCGTGGTGAAAAGTCTAATTTTATTGTGTCTAAATCTTGATTTTCTGAAGTTAAAAAATCTGTTTCAGAAGTCAAATCTCCCTTATAACTAGAAAAATTGGCTAAAGGCCACGCGACTAAATGGTGTCTTAAAAGGTTAGACTGACGAAACTGCCAAGCATATCTATGTAAATTTGAACCATAATTAATTAGGCTATTGATATTTGATTTGTTGTCTTCATTTATAAATGCTGAATCATTTTCTATAAAACCCCATAAACCATTTGAATATTCTTTAATATCCAACAAACCTAAAGTAATGGATACGGATAATTCACTAAATAACTTAAGGTCATCCTGAATTTTTTTCGTTAAGTTTATAGATTTTTTCTTTAAATTAGGTGTGACTCCATCAATTTTAGAAATCTCAGCATCAATATAATCTTTAAAAGATTTTATGAAACTAAATTGATGGGTAACAACACCATATTGGTATAACTTTTCCCATAAACGGAAAAACTGCAATGCATTTTGACCTTTAAAGAATTGTTTAAGCTGAGGGAGTATATTTTCTTTTCTATCGATATGACATAATCGATGTGCTGTAATATGACTAGAGATATATTTAGAAAGTTCTGTTTCATTTTCAGCCAATCCAATCACACTACGTAAGGTATTCGTAGATCCGTTGTATAAAATGTCGTATGCGAATCGATCTAAATCTTTATCTATATGATCATTAGGTAAAAATTTAAATGCACTACTACGTTCATCGAGCTCTTGCTTGAATAAATCCAATCCAGCTTTACTATGGTCTTTATCAAAAAATTGAAGAATTAACTTATCCTTTTGGATAGGTAATTTATTTCCTTCAATTTGAATTTGATAGTTTGACTGATCTTCAGATTTACTAATTAGTCCTTCAAAGTAATTTTCAATAAAAGATTCAATTGGATTCTCAATATCAAAATTAGGTCTCTTAAAAACCATCAATATATCATCAACATATCGACCATAGTATAAAGGTCTAATATGCTTCTCCACATGATTATCAAAATCAGATAAATACCAATTTGCGATAATTGCGGATGATGCAAAACCAATTGGAAGTAACATTTTATCTTTAGATTTTCTATGTGACCTTGAGATTTGCGGATTAATCTTAACTTGATATGAGGTATATATTTTTTCAAGTAAAATATTTAATTTTAATGCTATATCTAATTCATCAGCTCCATCATTATAATAGCTTTCCACATCCTCTTTTATCTTTTCAAAACTTAAATCTACTTCATAAAAATATGATTTTAGATCTAATGAAAATAAGGCCACATCATCGCCAAATTGAGCAGTTTCTGTAGCTGCTTTAATTGCTTGATCACGCCAAGCATTGTATTGCTCGATATACCGTTTAAAAACCTCTTGACCATTCACCCCATCACACTTATTGCCATATTTTAAAGCCGATGGATGCATTCTATTACCATAGTTATCCTTGCTGACCTTTACCTCAAGGGTTGGACCCGCAAAAAGGCACCAAAGTATTTCTAAAATATGAATTTCAATCGGTGCTTTTACAAAGTAATTAACTTTAGAAACTTGATATTTCTCAGAATCTTTGACATTACTTATAAAAAGTCCATTCCCACCATCATTATGATTCTTTTGTAATTCATCCTCATTTCTATCTACCTTTTTAGGCAATAGATGGTAGTCAATTTGATTTAAAAGTGTTTTTAATTTTTCATCTTCATCTAAATTTTCACAAACAATAAGATTTAATAAGTCATCGAAGATCTCTTCGAGATTATTATTTATTTCAAAATCAGCTATACGCTGTTTTAAAAATAAATTAATATTTTCATGGTAAGCATAGCTTTTTAAATATAAATACGCTTTTTTAATATGATTAGAATTCAACACTAACATTACCCCCTAAAATAAAAAATGCACGTAACCTAAAAAATTATTTATTTTTTAGCAGCTTAAAACTCAACTGATAACGATAAAACTCAATATTCTGAGTCACACTTAAAGCACGACGCATTCTTAAGTCATCTTCCAAAGCAATGATCACACCTTTGACCTGCTGATCAGCCTCAGCCAATTCATCTTTCACATAACCCATATAGCGTTGAATCTGCCCAACAACACGATCACTTGCACGACCACGTTTAAGCTCAACAACAAGCAAGGTCTTTTTATCCTTACTAATTGCTAAAATATCGATTGGACCTGTATCCGATGGATACTGCTGACCAACTAACTGACCATCTTCAGTATAGATGTCATAAGTCGCACCCAACTCAGTCTTAGACCAGTTTTCAACTAGAAAATGCTCAAGATGCTTTTCCAAAGCAAAAGCCGCTGGGTCTTCTACAACTTCATCAGGCTCTAAACCTTCAACGGGCTCTTTGCCTTGTATAAGAGTTTTTAGTTCTTCGGCATATTTAGTGATATTACTCACAGTACCGACTGATCCCGACGAGTTTTTTAGCTCTTGAGACATCAATTCTCTAGGCAAGGTTTGCTCAAACCATTCAATTTTTCTTCGATGGCTTAATTCCCCAGAAGGTACATAATAGTAATCTGAAATCACTTTACCTACTAAGTAGTTACCGTCTCCACGAGGCGTTAGAATGATATCTCCCTGTTTAATCCCTTTGCAGATGGTATGTAGCATGCCACATGCTAAGCCTGCTGAAATCTTACTTTTTTCAGGCAAGGCTGTTAAATAAACAGGAATAAAACGATGATTAAACTCACGCCAATCATCAGGTAAATCAGGGGTTAAGTCTTGGTCAATATTCCAGTTGGCGGCAATAAAGCCACCTTCTAGAAACTCTTGAGCAAATACGGATTTCGCGCCCGCCATAATGCGGTAATAACTCGGTATTGTTTGCATCATTAGGCAGCCACCTTGACACGTTTTTTACCTGTTAAAAGTTGTTGCATCAGAGTCTTTTTCTCTTGGTTTAAGCAATCAAGTTTTTTCTGTAATGTCTCAATTTCCTGATCTGCTATTCTGAGAACAGCAGCAATTTTCTGTTGCTCTTGTAAAGAAGGTGGGCACCGAAATTTTGTTTTCTTTGCATTCTGAATTGTGTATGTACCAACTGTGGTAACTGAAGCTTGAGCTTCAATTTGCTCTTGGACAAAGTCAGATTGAAAACAATACTTAAAATAATCTGAAAAAATATGATTTTTTAATTTAAACCAGAGTACATTCCCATCTTTAAAATAAAATTTGTCACCATTTTTTACTTGATATGAAATACCAAGTGTACCCACACCACTAACTAGAAAATCACCTGCACTTGGTATCCCATATTTTTGGGAAAGTTCTAAAAAAAGTTCATCAGATATAAAAATTTCACTTCTGAAAGCTTGTCTTTTACTTAAAGAGACCAGCTCTCTCGTTCTGTAAAATGGTACACCTTCATTTTTCCAATCAGCTTGCAAAACCCGTTTACTGGATCCAACATCAAAATATTCTTCAACTAATTTTTGACTCCACTCATCACCGAACCTCACACCGTTTTCATCCAATAACCGCTTCTTACCCGTCAACAATTGTTGCATCAGTGCTTTTTTCTGCTGTTGGCTGTTTTCAAGCAGTTTTTCAGTAGTTGAAATCGCTTGATCCCAGGTGGAAAGGATTTGAGCGATTTTTTTTTGTTCTACCAACGGTGGACATTCAAGAATAAGTTTACGAATATCAGCAAGATTAATTCGTGCAAATGTAGAACCTCCCGCTAATCTTACAATTCTTTTTTGCACTTCTTCAGATTGGATTTTATAAAATAGATATTTACTATCTGATTTCTCTGCCTTAATCAGTACTGTATCTTGACCAAGCACAAATGGCTTCATAGAGTCTACAAAACTCAGGACACCTACTGATTGGTTACGGCTCATAACAAGATCACCAATCTCAACAGTACAATGGTCCATTAAGGACTGATACTCATCCTCTGTTACTCGCTTGGTTGGGGAAGTCAAATCTAATGCTCCCCACTTAATAGTCCCAGGAGAAATCAACGGAATACCAGATTCAACGTAATGAGGCGTACGATGCTTACAATCAATCACTTTTGAGACTTGTGATAATGAAAGTATTTCCCACTCATTAGGCACCATAACCCAACTCCTCTAAATGCTTCGCCATCTGTACTTCAAGTTCAGCAAGTTGAGTCTTTAACTGCTCACGCTCAGCACGTACAGCAACTAAGTCGATCTCCTCTTCCTCTTCAAATGTGTCGACATAACGAGGAATATTTAGGTTGTAATCGTTGTCTTTGACTTCTTGCAAAGTCGCCAAATACGCATACTTATCAACACTTTTACGAGCACGATAAGTTTCAACAATCTTAGTAATGTTCTCTTCGGTTAAGTTATTTTGGTTTTTACCTGACTTAAACTCACGGCTAGCATCAATAAACAAAACAGAATCATCAGATTTTTGCTTTTTGAAAATTAGAATCGCCGCAGGAATCCCAGTGCCATAAAATAGCTTTTCAGGTAAACCAATCACTGCATCTAATAAATTTTCGTTAATCAACTTCTCACGAATCTTACCTTCAGAAGAGCCACGGAATAATACACCATGTGGTACAACAACCCCCATACGACCAGTAGTTGGCTTTAAGGTCTCAATCATATGAGAGATAAACGCATAATCACCTTTAGTCTTTGGTGGTACGCCTCGACGGAAACGATCAAACTTATCATTTTCAGCTGTATCATGCCCCCATTTATCCAATGAAAATGGCGGATTTGCTGTCACAATATCAAACAGCATTAAGTCACCATTCTGATCCAAAAGTTTTGGATTACGAATGGTATCTCCCCACTCAATTTTATGGTTATCTTCACCATGCAAGAACATGTTCATTTTGGCAAGTGACCAAGTCGAACCAATCGCTTCCTGACCATAAAGGGCGTATTGCTTACTGTTATGGTTGGATACGACTTTACGACCACACTTCATTAACAATGAACCAGAACCACATGCAGGGTCACAAATACTGTCACCTTTCTGTGGATCAAGTAACTCCGAAATTAAGTCAGATACTTCAGGCGGTGTATAGAATTCCCCTGCTTTTTGACCACCACTTGCAGCAAAGTTTTTAATCAAAAATTCATAACCGTTACCAATCACATCAAGCGATCCAATACGGCTTGGTTTTAGATCTAAATCCTTAGAAGCAAAAACTTCAAGTAAATCTTTCAGAATCGTATTCTTTTGTTTTTCTTCACCCAATTTATCTGTATTAAATGAGATATCTTGGAAAACACTTTTGCCTGCATCTTTTAGTTTTGTACCATTCGCTTCTTCAAGTGCATGTAAAGCAATATCAATACGCTCACCATTACCTGGCTCATAGCGACGCTCAAGTAAGCTATAAAAACTAGACTCACGAGGAAGTACAAAACGCTCGCTTTTCATCAATTCTTCAATTAGTTCTGGCTCATCACCATGTTCTTTTTTATAGTTATCGTAGTGGTCTTGCCATACATCAGAAATATACTTTAAGAACAGCATTGTCAAAATAAAGTCTTTATACGTGTCAGCGCTAATCGTGCCACGGAATACATCACATGCAGACCAAAGGGCTTTATTGACTGTATCTTGATTAATTTGAGTAACCATTATTTATTTCCTTTGAGCAGTTGTTGGAACATGCCCTGCATCATTATTTCGCGATTTCTTAATAACTTTTGAGAAAGAACTTGTTCTTCCTCCCAAATATTGTTGAGCTGGATAATCTGTTGCTGTGTTTCCAAATGAGGAATCGGTATCTTGAATTGACCTACACTCGCAACAGTTAACATAGAAATATTTGAGCCCTGACTTTCTTGGCGTAACTCATATTGCGCAATCGGTTGATTTAAGTACCAACATAAATACTCTGGTAAAAGTTTTTGCTTATTAGCAAATAAAATTAAAAACTGACTACTTACAATCAGTGGCAGATCAGCGGGATTTTGCCTACCCACAAAATAAGATGCCTTGTAGTATTCTCCCCGACAGGGCAGTAACACGCACTCAGTATCGATTAGCGAATTCGCTTTTCCTTCCCAATGAATTTGAGGCAATTCATTAGTATACAAACGCTGGGATTGAGTCACATCACGAATACTACGTACATCTTTAATTTGCGCTAAATGAGCATTACCAGTTTGCAGTTCCTCAATTTTTTCCCTAAATGTAAAGCCAGTCCGCACTTCAGCAATATCACTCAGTTTGACTACTTTCTTTAAATTAGACATAAATATTACTCTTAAAGCGATTGAGCCATCCTTGGCTCAAAATACTTATGATGCAGCGCCAATATATTTCTTAAGCCAATCCGTCATGGATTTGTCTTTATCTGAATCCAAATTTACCCAAGCTGCATCTTGTTGCAAACGAGTCACTAACAAACCATCATCGTTATCCATGACCTGTCTTAAATCATCTCGAATCTGGGGAGCTGTTTTTTCAGAAACGATAATCCAGCAAGATTTTAAAGGTCGGCACCATGTTCCATAAGCCTTAATTTTCTTATAAAGCTCATCATAATTACGTTGTTTACGCAGGTCATAATTGATCTGATATACTTTCATAGTTCACTTCCTTTAATGGTTCATGTCGTTAATAAGTTGAGAACATGGCGGCAGGGTGCAACCTGTCGCCAAATCCAATTCTGAACAATCATAGATTTAATGCAGTAGAACACCTATGACCATTCATTGAGTTGAGATTAGTCTGTAATTTCTGACATGTCAAGAATAATTTTTACAGTAGATCATCTATGATAAAAATTATTACACTATCTAAATAACATTAGAATACCTTTCCCTCTCATAGTTTCACTAGCTAGAAAAAAGCATGAAGCGTCATATAGTGACGTTCTTAATATTATAAAAATTTCTGTGCTTAAGGCTTTTCAAAAGCATAAAGTCTAGCCACCTAAATAGTAGATATAGCAATAAATAAGTTATTCTAAATAAATATTAATCAAACATAATACCCCATCAATAGTTTAATAACTTACCTCCTTTTATGCATTACAATAAAAATTATAATTTTCAAAAAACATATAAAATAATCTCACCAAAATATTTACATAATAATTTAAAAAATATAAAATCTATTTTTTTCAGTTATTGATTAAAATAAAGAAATTTTAAATCCATAACTAATAACTTAAACACTATTTAAACAGATCAACATCAATCTATAAGGAAAAGTAAAATGACTAATATTTTTGATTTAGAGATCAGAAACTCTACAACTATATCACCATTTATAAAAGAAGAAATTTCTTTTGGTAGTGCCAACTGCATTTATCTTATTGATCAGTTTTGTGGAAAAATACCACAAATAATTAAAAATAATAAAATCTCCAATCTTTCTAAGGCTTATCCAAGATTTTTACTTGACTCAAATGTAGTAGATTGCTTAGATAATCTTGTAAACAATGGTACTAAAACTGATGGTAGCTCTAAATTTCTTAGTTTTTTCGCCAGAAATAATTGGCCTCTTGATTATAATTTTTATTTATTAGAGCACTTTTCAAAGACTAATATAGATGATTTTAAATCCAATTCTACTCGAAGGATAAGTTCCATTCTAACTTTAGAATCTATGAGTCCAGAAAAATATTTAGAAACAGAAGAAATTATACTAGATGAAAATAAAGTTAATATTCTTTTTAAACAGCATAATGTAAAAAGTATAAACGAATTATCCCAAAAAATCATAACAGAATTCATAAATAATTATGATCCTAATAATTATATAAATAGAACCATTAGATCTATAGAGGTAATGTTAATTAAAATGTTGCTTATTAGAAAAGAAGAAATTCATAGCGGCTCTCTAGAAGATCAATTAGATGCTATCAAAAAATTTATTATGGAAGATATGAAAATTGTACTTGCTAAAGAGTTGCATTTAGCACTGCATTATTTTAGTGATAAAGCAGGAAAATTACATGGTACACAACGAAGTACACCAATTGAAACGGCAAAACGTAGAATAAGATCTACTGCTTGGGATATGATGCTACTCAAATTACCAGAAATTTACTTAACTCCATCGATGCCCAATGAAGAAATAGACCTTCTTTTCATTGTAACTGAAGAGAAAAAACTTAAAGAATTAGCCAATTTATATAATATAGAACGTATAAAATTTTCTAATAATTGGTGTAATCCTCTAATAAGCTACAACTTAAGTAATTATTCTAATGAAATGCAAACTAAACTAACATCAATTGATGAAGAATTAAAAAAAATAGCTTTATCAAACTCAAAAACTATGCCAAATGAATTATACGAATCTTTACAAAAACGGTTAGAATCTTTCTGCTCTAAACAATAGATAATTAAAAATTTTTTAGTACACTGTAACCATAGTTCTGAAATTATCTAATAAGAGCTCGCTTCTAAGCCAGTCTGTAAAATATATACAGATTGGCCATCTATGAAATCATAGTTTTTCAAGCTATTTTAAAAAATAACCTAATGTATTGTCTTTAGAATCTCCCCATCCTGTCCAGATATCAGTCAGTTTTACGTAATGCTGATTGATGCTTTGGACTCTGTATAAATAGCTACGTGGTGGAGAAATTTGATTGATACGTACTTTCTCAATTAAAATAAAGGTCTTGTCATCTAGCCATCTCACCCTTAATGCTAAAGGATCTTGGCATTGCCCCATTTCGGCATACATAACTGCATCCTTAGCATTTTTGGCAAAAGATAATCCTGCACATTCAGTATCTGGTAAATCCAAGATTAGACGCTTCCCTACTAGAGTTTCTTTGGCACCTGCACAAGCCAGTGTTGAAAGACTTAAACATAATCCTGCGAATATTAATTTTTTCATTTGATTTGACTCTTTATTTATTTGGAGGTTAAAACACATTGTCAATAAAGCCATACTGTAAGATGTGCTGTGAGAAATTGACTGAATTGTCATAAAGGCTGATAAAAGCAATCATGTCATTCAGATTAGAAGCATCTTGTTTACTCGTGACGAGAAGTTTTTTAATCATCAATGTCATTCTATTGTTGTCCTTATTTTCGATTACCGTTCATTCACATTAAACCAGTAGGAATATTCCTTTGGCTGACCACTCACCAAGACATTACTGAGTTTGACATCGTAGATCACGTTCAATTTCAAATCGTCAAAGTTAAACTGGATATGGTTGGGTACCCCGATATTTTCATAGCGGATATTACTGATCTTTTGTTTAGCACCACTACTTCGTTCAGTGACAACAACGTTAGCTTTGGCGTAGTCCACATTGCGATTGGCAAAGAAGTTCTTTTGATCAGTTAAAACTGAAATCGAGAGAATTGAACCCGCCATATAATATTTTGCTGGATAGTTATGGTAGGGATAGGCAATCACACCAAGGGGTGCAGTGGTTGCATGATTAAAGGGATAAACCACTTTATAGGACGTACCGACCACATAAGGGAATCGAGTATCCTTAAATGATGGTGCATTGACTGAACCATAGGCCGATTTTTGTAAGAATGGATTGAGCATCCAGAGTCGATGCCCCACATCTCCTGCAAACAGGTTTAATTTGTCATGCACCATATTTGTAATGCTTTCGGCAGGTGAATAGTCATATTTATTCTGTCTTACCCCCATTTCTAGGCTACTGGTTCTTGCACCTACCGCACCAATATCGGAATAGCAGTTTGTGTTGGCTTCGGGGTAATGGGTCAAGATGTTATTGGAGGCAATAATCAGCGCCGTCTGCATCATCTCATCTTCACGGGCATCGTCATAACTTACACGTGGTAATCCATGCAAGGCACGAACCGTATTGATTTCATTTAAAAATTCATTTCTAAACTTTGCACTGAGCTTACCTGCATAACAGTTGTTGATATCGGGTGCCTCGCTCATGGATGAGGCTTTAAATACATCAAAGCTGATGGTCTGACTCTCTGCTGCCAGTGTTTTGGCATCACCCTCTTGGGTGAGCTTAAGAGTACATACCCCCGCACCAATCCCCTTGAGTTCTCCCTGACTATACGTACAGGTTGATGAAGAAAGGCTGCTAATCGAGACAGGAAGTTTGGCACTGGATTCAGTATCCAGTGAATACACACTCTCCGTCAGGATGTATTTCATTTTGAATGGGACAATGGTTTGTTTGAGCTTATTGACACACACATTATTTTCTAGATATTGATCGGCAGCACAAGTCACATTGACGGTCATGCTGCTATTCAATGGTAGAACTTTTGCCGTGCCTGCCAGTGTCAATCCCAGAGTACATTGTCCAACCTTTAGAGCTTTGAGTTCACTGCCATTTACACTACAGATGTTGGGAGTGTTACTGCTAAAAGTCACTGCCAGCCCTTGATCTGTCTGAAGCGATAATGGATAGCTTTGACCTTGAATCAGCGTACTCAATGGGAATGCCTGAATATTCTGCACTGTCTTGTTTTTACATGTGCCCTCTTCCAGATATTGGCTCTCAGCACAAGTCACGGGCTTAGGATTGGTATTGCCATTATCAGGATTTTCCGTTGCACTGCCATTGGATGAATTAGAATCTCCACTGGAACCACCACCACACCCGACCATGACTGTGCTGATTGATAACATCAGCACAGATGGCATAAACGATTTTGAAATCATGTTTGACTGCCTTATATTTATATATTGTTGTTATTGATAATGGTCAGCCGAAAGGAGTTGACGGATTTCACTGGCCATTTTTGGACTACGCCAAGGAAATAGCACTTTGAGGCTATAATTAGGCTTGAATTGATCCCGTGTTCCAATATTGACCTGAAACTCACGTTTCATCGGTGCCCGATGGACTTGTTGATTAACATGAGTTCCCATCATTGGGTTACTGATTACGGTAGTCGTGGTTCTAAAGCGATCTTCAACCAGATTGTAATGTCCAACAGAAGTAATGTAGTCAAAAGGATATTTGACTAGGGGTTGATCGGGCTGGTCAAACAGGATGATAGTTTTGTCCTGACTGTTTATCCAGACTCCACGATTTTGATAGTTAAATGTTTCCCCTTGGTGCTTCAGTTGTTCGGTCATCCCGTCAAAGTAGGTATTTCCATATTCATAGAGGTAGTAAATGATCACAAACCAGAATAGGTCAAAGCCAAAGAAAATATAGCCAAACCATCCAAAGGAAAAGAGTTTGGCAATAATCAGAAAGATCACTATCGGCAGCACCACACACTTTAAAAATAGCTTGGATTTCTGTGGACGGTTTTCGATTGGAATGATTTTGGGTTTCGTTAATTCAGTCATGGTTGTTTCCCGCATGTTCAATGCAATTCACAATCAGCAGCAGATATAAAAAGTTTTATTTTTACAGGCGTGACTTAGCCATCCACCGTTGGATTGTTCTTTTAAAAAATTTTTTTAATACAGACGAATAATAAAAGTTAGCCGTCTAGTCCCCGTTGCAAAGCACAACAAGGTTGAACAGGTGGCGAGGTACAAATGAGAAAAGATAGATACAGCATGAGAAGCTCCTTGTGTTAAAGAAGTTCTACCAATTAAACCAATCGATTGGCTTATTTTGATTTCATGGATAAGCCTAAAATGGTCTGTTCTTCTTTATTAAAATGAAACAATAAAATGAATTAATAAATCTCCCAACCATACCTTTAAATATTTGGACTGATGAAATGGGATTAGTCATGTTAGCTAAGATTCAGATTGGACTTATCATTTTATGACCTTATTCAATACAGCTATTGGTGATATCCTGATTCAACCCATTCATATTAGAGAAAGCTTAATGAAAGTCTTAACTATTATTGAGGTCATGATAAATTCAGCTCATTGTTTTAAATAATCATCCTAGTTTTTATGATTTACCATCTTCTGTTAACAACTTTGCTGATTCACCCAAATACAAAAGCGAATAAATACTGAGCGATAACAGCCGTCAATCAACCTACATGCTCACAATATCTCAGCCGTCAGAAATTTTTCATATCTCCAGTATAATCAACAACTTATTAATATTAAGATATGTAAAAACCACAGATTTTATCGTTGACAGCCTAAGGTGTACACAGCTAAGCTAATTCTACACAGCAAAATCTGTGTACAGGCGTGAGAACATGATATATCCTAGGTGCAAATTAATGTCGCACTAGCGGCAATTTTTTTGTCTACTGTTTAGCAGTCGTTATGGCAGCTTGACAGGGCAACCGTAAGGTTGGCTGATCCTAGATTCAGTATTGTCACCCCTGTAAAGCTGCCACCCTCATTGTGACAAGTGATGGCGGTAAGTAATTAAACTTATCTAGGACTACTGCTATGAACGCAATTCTTCATGGTGCAAACACTTGCACACCTAAAAAACAAGCCTCTCAACTGATTGTTGAACTCGGTAAATCTATTTCAAACCCTCAGCGTCAGACACTCGCCAATGTTTATATTGCTGTTGACACCGCAAATTCCTTACTCAAAGAGCTTGAACAAGCACATCAAATCATTCGTGAATGTATGAATGAAATGAATGATGAACAAATCCTTGAAGTCGCAAAGCTCAATCAAAATAACAACCTCTCCTCTCTATGGGCATTCCGTACGCATCAACGTCACAAGTTGATTGAACGCGCACAACGTGTGCTGTTTGGAGCTGGTCATGTCCCAGGCTAAGAAGAATAACAATCTCCTGATTTCGGGAGACTATCCTTTAATAGCTTCGCCTACGCTTGCAAAAGCGTATGGTGTTGCGGCCGCCAATTTTCTACAGAAATTGCATTATTGCTTAGAAAATAACGAAGGGAAAATTTTTAATGGAAAAAAGTATTGGTTTCACAGCTACGAGCAATGGCAAACCACACTTGGTGTGTATAGCATATCAACGATTAAAAGAATCGTTGCAAAGTTAAAACTAGCTGGAATTTTAATCATTGAAAAATTGGCACAAAATAAATGGCTACAAACAAATTTCTATACGATTAACTATAAGAAATTAAAACAACTCATCACAGTGAATAATGGGCAAAACAATCTGCCTAACGAGGTAGCTACTACCTCAGATCCAGTCGTAATCACACCGCCTCTAAAGAAGGCTGTTCAAGCAGCCCAACCCTCGGTATTGATAAATTCGAATCATCCAACATTTCAAGCCATCCACATTAAAGCCAATAAAGTTAAACCGTCGTTAAAAGTGGCAAAGGAATCCCATTCATACCCCACTTTTTTAACGCTCGAAACTTTTTTAGTAAAAGGACTCAACCAACCGCTTCACCCTGCCGCATCAAAGGAAATATTAAAAAATATGGCGATGAATTACCGTCATTTTTATCAGGCACTCAGGCAGCAACGTATAGATATTGATTGTGATGATCTACGTATTCAACAACTGTTAAAATATCAGAAGCGGATTCTTCAGCATATTGCCTATATCAAACAGAATTTTGCAGGACATGAGCGCTATCAATGGCACACGCTTGAACAACTACAAATGGAAAATTATTTAAAGAAATAGGTCAAATCATACGAAGACCAATTTCAAATGATCCGTCTATAGGAAGTTCATAAACAGATCATTTGATTAAATCAAAGGTTGAACACAGACTGATTAAATCCATTGAACTTGCTCATCGGAGATAACCGTCCGTGGTCTTATGAATCATCATGAATTAGAGGTCAAAGTCATCTTTATCTGATTTTTCTAGAATATGATTACTTTCATGTTGCTGTTCATGTTTTTTAGATAATTCTAATACCTATTCTTTTTTATAAATTTCATACAGATTATTTTGACGAATTTCTTTAATTAACTTTCTATATTCTGCTACCTTTTCCTGATCTTCAGTATTAGCACTATAAAAAATTTCCCGAGGGATTTTAGGAACATCCTTTAATTTCGTTCCATATTTTTTATTATAATCTTCATTTGATAAGCATGACACTGTATTACTCACCTCTAATTGAATACCATAAATTTCTACCATTTTTATTGGTGCATATTTTTCTAAAAATTCATTTATTATTTCTTCAGTTTTTGTTCGGTAATGAAATAATATATTACGACCAAGCCCAAGCACATCAGCTGTAATTTTTAATGCACCACCTTTAGCTGGATTTTTTTGACGATGTTGCTTAAAAAATTGCTCTGGGGAACGTTGAATATTATCCATCATACTTTTTTCTGAAAACAATAAATGTAAATGTGGCTGCGCTGAGCTTCCATCAAGAGCTGCAACATGATTATGAATTGCAATGGTAGATGGCATTTCATATTGACCACAAAACTCTTGCATTAGTCTTTCAGATAATTCTATACGACGATTTTTATCCAATTCTTTTGGTAAAGCAATTGTAATGTGGGATGATGTTCGTCTAGTCACACTTGTATATTGATCTGCCGCATACCAAAACTGATCGGGATGATTATCGACCCATTCCGGCATATTATATGAAGCATAATATTCAAGCTCCTCAACCTCACTCTTATGCTTAGAAAAATATAAAGTACGAGTAATATAATGATAAGCACTTTTTGATAGTCGATATTTTGAATGATCGTCAATCAATTTCTTTTGACTATCACCTTTGACATTGTGGCATAAATGAAAATAATACATTTCTATCTCCGATATTGATTAATTTGGAATATCGGATCCTACAAAATTTTAAAAATTCATGATGAGTTTCGTGAAGAAAAATGAAAAAAACTTAAATTTCGATCAAAAAACACACATTCAATAAAACTGCATGAGTAACAAAACCCAAGAATAAGAGTAACAGACTGAAAAAGTTAAAAAATATCAATTTTTATCAATAAAAACAGATATATAAGCTATTCATAAAAACGTGTAACAGCTTAACAAAATAAGAGTAACACCTACTAAAAATATGAGTAACGCCAATTAAAAATAAGAGTAACATCCTATAATCATTAAAAAATCATATACTTAAGAATTAACAGGGCTGCGCAGCACGAGGAGAAGTGTCTTTTAAATGAGAGCGAAGCGAAATTTAAAAGACACGGATACGAGATATAAAAAATCTTTTTTGCATTCGCAAAAAAGATTTTTTATCTGTCCCACTATTAACAGCCATAAATTAACAGCTCAAATTAACAGAAGAGTAGTATTTTTTGAAAAACTCAACATATGGCGATTTTTTTTAGACTCTGTGATATACCAACATTTTCTTAAATAAAGATGGTTTTAAAAATGGCTAGAGTTAAATTAACAGTGAATGAAATAACTTTAAGAGTTGAAAAACACTTAAAACAGATAGCAAAACGTACTCATTCAGATGAGTTGGTACTTCAATTGATTCAATCGAAAACAGCAAATCAATTTACCGAAGAAGACACAAAAAAATTAAAAAGCAAATATCACAAAATTTTAGAATTAAACAGATTAGCAGAATTAATGGACTCTATCTGCACAATCGCAAAGAGTGATCGCTCTGATATTGAAAATGATATCGTTGATTTTAGTGGATATGAAGACCCTTTCTCTCAAACTGATGAAAGATTAAAAATAGCATTAAAAATGCTAAAAAATTACAATAGAAAAACTCCCAATGAAATTAAAAAAAAAGCACACAATGAAATTAAAAAATCTTTGAATAATTCATATAAGCAAAGAGATCAGAAGATAAAAGATCGAAAGCAAGAGAATCATGAGAAATTTTTTCTTGGAAGTGCGCTTATATCATTTTTTAAATCACAAAATATTGAAATGAATTATCT